>JBEKTG010000067.1:0-10827 GCA_049516275.1 Candidatus Acidiferrales bacterium | reverse complement strand
TTGTTAATGGTCACGTTGATGCGAAGAACTGGGAAGGTTTGGGTTATACCACTTCCGAAATGCTAAACGGTTGCGGAAGTATGTTGCCAACGAAGGTGAAGGCTGGCGAGATATTTGAGGAGACGCTACCCGTTACCGTCCTCTACGACTTGGCAAAGCCAGGGAAATACAGCATTGAGGTCGCCGTTAAAAGAATCGACTTCGACCCGGTGTACCTCAAGTCCAACAAAGTTACAGTCACCGTTACGCCGTAGCATTTCACCAGCCCCAATCCGGTTTGGCGTCTGCAGGCTCGGGCCGCAGCGGCTACTTGCTGGCCGGCTGGTTCAGCACCTTCTCGAAATTGAGGAACTTGAGATTGTCGGTGCAGAGGTATTCGAGCATCTCCCATCCCGTCTTGTGCTGAAAATATAGCTGCGACGTCCACGGCTGCGTGTAGGTCTTGGAATCGTCGAACGTGAAGTCGATCCGCAGGAAATCCTTGTCCACCCGCTGAAGGCGCTCAGTGAGGTGCAACTGCTCGCTGTGCGGGTGGCCGAAGCGGTCCAGCCAGGACTTGTCGTTGAAGTTCACCGTGTCGATCACGAACGCGTCGCCGTCCATGTGGCCGGTGGAATGGCCCATCCAAGTAGGTTCGGCGTCGGTAGGATGCGGTCGGCCGTCGGTGTAGACATGCCGCACCTGGTGATCGTACTCGTACAGCATGATCACTTCGTTCGGCGCCTGCACGATTTCGACGGGATAAAGAAATGTGTAGACCGCCGGCACGCCGGGCGGAAAGCACTTGAACGTCGGCTCGTTCGATTCCGAGATCGAGACGGAATGCGGCCCGAACGTCGATTTCACCTCGCTGAATTTCTCGATCCCGTAGGGCGTCATCGCAAGAGGCCCGCGGGCAAGATCGGTGTTCGAGTAGTTCGGCCGCTTCGGACCGGGCGGCAGGTGGATCATCCACATGCCGAAGATACTCTTGGAGTCCGCGTCGCCTGCTGTGGCTGATATTGCCGATGTCGCAGGTGCAGCCGTCTGAGCGTGAAGGGCGACCGAGCAGCTTGGCGCGAAGAGGGCCAGCGCCGCGAGAGAAAGCGTTAATTTCAAAGCGGGCCCACCACCAACGCCCGTTGCGCGCTTCCCTTCCACGTTCACTGATCCTCCTGCTGCTGAATCTCCTGGCCATCCGCGCGCAGCACCTTGTCGACCCGCATCGAGGGCGAGCCGTTCTTCGCCACCAGGCCGACGATGGTGATCTTGTCGCCGGGCTTCAGAGTCTCTTTGCTCCAGGGGGTAGGCGCCCTGACAAGGTGGTTCGGGCTGGTGAGCTCCCCCTGCCAGTGGAGGACGTTACCCTTGTCATCCTTCGCGTCCATATAAATGATGGCGTGGGGATTGATGAACTGGAAGTCGGTGACAATTCCGGTGATCGATACCGTCTTGCCCACGGCATATCCTGACACGCCGTGATGCGCGAAAAGCGGGCCCGCGGCCGCAAAGCAGGCCGCCAAAATCACAATCGCTGCGAGAGTTTTCTTCATAGAGCCGCCCCCGCGGGGCATCCTATCACGAAGCACGTCGAATCGGCATAGCCCATCAGCATCCCTAATTTCCGGTTGCTGCCGGATATTGCTGTGATAGGATCACGGCGCTATGAGACGCATAAAGCGGTTCCCTTTTCTGGCAATAGCCCTGGCGACAACTTTGGCGGTGACGCTGGCTGCCGCCTCGCTTCTGCAGGCGCGGTCTCGCGACCTGCGAATCTATTGGATCGACGTCGAGGGTGGCGCGGCCACGCTGATCGTCGCTCCTTCGGGCGAGTCGCTGCTTGTGGACACCGGCTTCCCCGGCGACCGCGATACCAACCGCATCGTCGCAGCCGTGAAAGCCGCGGGACTCGCGAAGCTCAATGCCCTGGTGGTCACCCATTATCATTCCGACCACGTCGGCGGCGTCCCGGCGCTAGCAAAGCTGATTCCCGTCGACAGGTTTTACGATCACGGCGCGTCCATCGAAATGGCCACCAAGCACGGCCCCGAGTTCTTCAACGATTACGTGGCCGCTGCGGGCGCCAAGCGCAACATCGCCAAGCCCGGCGACAAGATTCCGCTCGCAGGCGTCGACATCAGCGTAGTGAGCGCCAACGGCGAAGTGATCGGCACACCCGTCAGCAACGGGGGCGGCGCGGCGAACGAATACTGCAAAGACGCGCAGCAGAAACCCGAAGACAATACCGAAAACTCCCGCAGCGTGGGTTTCCTGCTCACCTACGGCAAATTCAAGTTCCTCGATCTGGGCGACCTCACCTGGGACCGTGAAATGATGCTCGCCTGCCCCGTAAATAAAATCGGCACCGTGACACTCTTCCAGGCCTCGCACCACGGCTTTTCGGGAGGCCAGTCCGGCTCGCCCGCCTTCGTGTGGGCGCTCAAGCCGAAAGTCGTGATCGTCAACGACGGTCCTCGCAAGGGCTTCGACGCGAACGCCTACGACATCATCCAGAAGATTCCCGGCATCGAGGGCTTGTGGCAGGTTCACCGCGCTGTGCAGAGCGACGCCGCTCACAACACCTCGGAAGAAATGATCGCGAATTTGGAAGAAGGCCCCTCGGACCAGGGACTCGGCCTGGAGGTTTCCGCCTCCAAAAGCGGCCAGTTCACCGTAACCAACGCTCGCAACAACTTCAAAAAAACCTACACGGCGCACTGATTCTCGCGCTCGTATCACGGAAGGAGTGATCGCTCATGATTCTTTCCAGGCGCAACTTTCTGAGGACGGCGCTGGCGATGCCCGCGGGGGTGTCTCTGGCGAGCTACGAGGCCCTCGCGGCCCCGGAGCGGGGCCAGGTGAAAATCACCGCCATCAAGACTCTGCGGCTGAATGGCAAACGGGGAACGTCGCAGGGGCTGATCAAGATCGAGACCGATTCGGGGCTGGTAGGCTACGGCCCCAGCTACGGCGGTCCCGAAACGCGGGCAGCCATCGAGGCACTCGATACCGGCCGCGGCGGCGACGAGGACGGCTTGATCGGCAAAGACCCGCTCGCGATCCGCGTCCACTTCCACAACATGTTTTACGCGCGCGCGCAGCGGCCGCGGAACGTCTTCGCCTACAGCGGCATCGACATGGCGCTCTGGGACCTGGCCGGGAAAATTCTCAACCAGCCCGTCTCGCGCCTGCTCGGCGGGAACTTCCGCGACGAGATCGACACGTACACCCACCTGCTTCCGCCGAATAGCAAGCTCACGCCGCTTGAGGCGCAGAACGATTACCTCGATAAAAACGCCTGGCAGACGCGCGCCCAAATGCTGAAATCGTATAAAGGCGGCTTCAAAGCGTTCAAGATCGATATTCACCCGTCGCTTGGCTGCCGCAACGGCGAATTCACGCCCGACCTTGGCCCCCGCGAAGTCGCCAAGGTTCAGAAGGTGTACGAACTGGCTCGCGAGGCGCTCGGGCCGGACAACGATATCGACGTCCACTGCCACAACGAACTCGATCTCCCCAGTGCGATCAAAGTGGGGCGAGCGGTGGAAGGCATCAAGCCGCTGTTTTTCGAGGATCCACTGTTCCCTGAGTTTTCCGATTCCTGGCTGGCCCTGCGGCGGGGCACCGCAGTGCCCATCATCACCGGCGAAAGCCTGGCGCTGATCGAGGGCACCATGCCGTTCATCCAGAACCAGTCCGTCGACTGCCTGCAGATCGATCTCGTGCACGGAGGCGGAATCACCGGAACCAAAATCATCGCGGACGTGGCCGCGTCGTATCGCATGCCCATCTCGCTGCACAACGTCGCAGGCTACGCGCTCAATCTCGCATCGCAGCAATTCGCCGCCAGCGTCTTCAACTGCCCGCGCATCGAGTGCCGCCCGTGGTTCGACGAAGCGCCCGACGCCGCCGGGAACATCCCGGTGGTGAAGGACGGAAAAATGCAGGTCCACTCAATGCCGGGCCTGGGCATTCTGCTGAACGACGATTACCTGAAAGCCAACCGCGCCGAAGGAGAACCATGGTGGGGCTAAGCCGCTAGGCGAAGTCATCCTCGTCCGCGATCGCCAGGCAACCCCCGCCTTTCCGGGTGCCCGACCCTTTGGTGTGTAAGGGTCGGTCTTTCTTGAGCGTTTCGCGAATTTGCCACAGGGCGCGCAATCAGAAAACGCGGTGCCGCAGCAGAGGATGAATCCGCGCAACAGCCTCAGCAGCATCAAAAGTAGTAGCCCCAGGCGCAACGCCATGCACCGCCAGCGCAGCCTGCGCCGCAGGCGAAATCGCTTTCTGCGCGAGTGGATGCGGCAAAGCCTCGAACGCAGGTTCATCTTCCAGCGCGAGATGCGCGCCCTCATCGCCTTCCACAAGCACGAGAATCGGCGTAGCGTCAGGCGGAGCATCAGCGGCCAAAGTAGTTGCTGCGGAATTCCCTGCTCCGCCAGTCGTTCCGGGGGCGACGCAATAAGCCTGCGGCGCATCGAGAACAAGAAAGTGCGAATTCGCGAAGCGAGGCGCATGTTTGTGCCAGGCGCCCAGCGTAGTGATGTAGTAGCGCTTTCCGGTCATCAATGTTTCCTGTTTGTGCTGTTAATCCTGCCGTCGCCGTTCGTTGTCATCCTGACAAGAACCTGTGGTTACGATGTAAAGCTGTAGTTGTGCGTCAGCACGGTCGCGGCGTGGCGGCCTGCGAAGAACTGGTGCGCCGGCTCGCAGCTCACCGTCACTTTTTGCGACTCCTCGACAACAGCCTCGATGCGCTTCAGGGTGAGATGCCCAAAGCGGCCGACGAGGATATCGCTCAAGCACAGGCGCTCGGCGCGCATGGGCGAGCCGTCGGCGAGAGTGAAGATGTGGTGCGGCGTAACGTCAAGCGATTCGGCGTTCGAGAAGTACAGGCGGACGAACGTGTCCGCCCTGCGCGCTTCGAGCAGCTTGATGCGCGTCCACGACTCGCCCGCGGCCGCCGAGGGACATCGCAGATGCTCGCCCACACGACACGTCTCGATCGCGACGGTCCCGCGCTCCTTCGTCAGCACCATCGTGCCGGCGCGCAAGCAACTGCCGCTGCCGCCTCCCGAGCCGCCGCCAGTGCCCGAAGTAGTGGTCGCAGCGACAACAGCCCCCTGCGACAGCGGGATAAATCCCTGGAGCGACTGCTGCTGCGCCGCAAGATTCGTCTTGGCCGTCTGCGCGTTGGCCGGCGAGCCGGTTCCTCCTGCCACCCAGCCAATCGCGGACGCAGCATCGTTCCAGTAAGGATAAAAATAATACGTAGTGCCAGGGGTAAGCCCGGTGACGCCGAGCGACCCGTTCGGCACCGCCGTCGTAGTGCCGTCGGCACGGTAGATCGTAAGTCCGCTCCAGCTCCAAGTGATGCTAGAGGTGGTCGAAGCATAAGTGAACGCCCCCGACCACGTCGGCGGCACGCTGCCCTTCATCAGCACGCCCGCTTTCGAGGGGTCCACGTTCCCTGCTGTGAGCGCCCCGGTGACCACGCGCGCGTAGTCGGTGCCGTCGGTAATCTGGTTGTCGAGGCTCCACCCCTGGTTCGGACCCAGCGACGCCCCCGCCAGCCGCTTCAGCGATTCGTAAAGCTGCGGATTGGTCTGCCGCAGTGCCTCAATCTGTGGAACGGTAAGCATCGCAATTACCTCGGACAAATGTGGGATGACATGTAGGACATTTAATCTACCTTTCCACATTTCACTCCACTTCACTCCACTTTTGTGGTATTGTTAACCAATTACTTTAGAGGGGTTAAACAGTGGCTAGACGAAAAAAGCTCTCGACAACAATATCTCCGGAAGGTTACTCTTTTCTCCGCAGTTTAATCCGCTCCGGCAGGGCTTCCAGCCTCGCAGAAGCCATGGACTTGGTGCTGGAGGAAATTCGCCGAGCGGAAAACCGTCGAAAACTTGAGGAAGCGACGACGCGCTATTATGACGAAGCCTCCCAGGAAGCCATCGACGAAGAGAACAGTCTGGCAGCAGCATTTTCCGCTACGTCCGGCGAGATAAAAGTCGATGACTGAGCCTCTTCCACGCCGCGGCGAGATATGGATAGCGAATACAGGCGATCCGCCGCAACGCCACTGGGTGGTGATCGTGTCGATTGATTCCCGCAATTTTAATCGTCGCGCCGATTCTGTGTTGATGGTTCCCTTTGGAAGCAAACCGGCGGTGGCGCCTACAATCATAGAATTCCCGGCGGGCGAGACCGGATTGCCCGGTATCTCGTACCTGCGCTGTAGCCTGATTCAGCCTCTATTGAAGGCCCGCCTGATCGAACGTCTGCATCGCCCTCTGTCGGAACGACGAATGGAAGAAGTGTGCCTCGCGATTAGGCGATCGTTCGACCCCAACGCCGATAATAATCCGGCCTGACGACAGATAGCGCGCTCGCTTCGCTCCGGATGGCGATCCCCGAGCGGATCGTCAATTGGTTCCACGCACAATCGCAAACGGATCAGCCTTGGCCCACGGGACAAGCTTGGTAAGCGAGAACCACGATCCCGCCGCGTCGGTGCCGAACTGATACGACACGCGCTCGGCCAGCACGTTGGTGAACTGCTCCATGTCGCGCAAAGCGGGCGAGCCAAGCGTCCACGAGCCAAGCGAAAGCGACGAGTCGCTGCCGGGAGTGAGCGCCGTCAGCGCGAGTGACCCCGCCCCCTGCACGTATCCCGTGAGATAGCCGAACAGGTTTCGACCGCTCAAGCCCGTGGCGGCGATAAACGCAGTCGTGTAATACGAATTGATCGCAACGCCATCGTCGGAGAACTGCCCGGGAGTGAGCGCGTAGATTTTCCCGCTGGAATTATTCGTGCCGAAGAAGACTTGCGCGACGCCCGTCGAGCGTTCGATCAGCCCGCAGGAATTCGCCGGAATGATCCACTGCGCCCATTTGCGCGAACGCTCGGGAGCCGTGAGCATCGCCACCAGCGGATCGCCAAAGCCCTCCGTGTAATCAAGCATCAGGATCTGATTCGGCTGCGTGGCCGATCCCATCGGGACGCCCACCAGAATCCGCTTGTGCTGCGTGTCCACCTGCACCCACAGTTTCTGCCCCGCCTGCCAGTTGATCGCGTCCCACGTGGGCTGAATCTCCTGCGAAAGTTTCACCGGCGTCCCGCCGTCGAACAAATAAAGCCCCGAGCGCCCTGCAATCACCACCCACTCCTCGCCGACTCCCACGCCATGCGCCGAGGGCGTCCCCACCTGGTTCGACGCCTCCTCCACCGCCCACAGCGCCGGTTCGTTCACGCCATCAGTCGCGGTTACGTACAGGCTGCGCTCCTTCACAAAGTAGAGATTATTCCGCAGCACAAACACGGCCCGGATTCCCTGCCCGTTGTTTTCGGCGATGCTCATGATTCCGGTGACGCCGTCGTAAGCCTCCGGCGTTTCCGTGCCCGACCCGCGCACGAGCGACGCATTCTGTGCCGCATTGGTGAGAAACACCTCGATGTTATCGACGAGAAACGATTCGCCGCTCGGCGCGGGCACACCGTCGGCATAAACCCGCAGTGTAAGATCGGCCGGAAGCGAAGTCTGCGGCGGCAGTAAATCCGCAGTGAACTCCTGATACGTAGTGGTCGCCTGCGTGAAGCTCACCGCAAGCCCCGTGGCAAGCTGGCCCGCCGTAGGACTGTAGGCATTGATGCGCAGCGTGCCGGCGGACAATCCCGCGCTTCGCTTCACCCGCGCGCGCACGGAATAATCGGTATTGTTCGCGAAAAGCGGATCGCCGTCGGCGTCCGTGATGGCGTTCTGCTCGATCATCCCGCGAGCGGCAGTGACGCCATCCGCGGTGATGCGGTAGGCGTCTCCCCAAACCACATCGCTACCTTCCCTGCTTCCGCCTGCGCCAAACGAGGAATCCTGCACCCAGCCAAGGGGGCGGCCGTCACCCGACGCATCCCACCCGCCATCGAACGTGAGGTTGCGCCAGTTGTCCATCTGCGCGCGCTCGCCCCACCAGAAAAGTCGCTCGGCATACGCAGCCACGCCGAGTTGCTCGGGCAATTCGATCTGGCTGAACAGGTAATCCATGCTCGTGCCAGAAAGCAGGATCGTGTCGGTGAAGTCGACCGTGAGCGACGTAGTGGTGTTGTCGTTGATCACCATGGTCGACGGCACATGATAAAAATCCGCGCCGCCCGACGCCGTGAAGACCAGCAGGCGCTGCTCCACGTTCGATGGCCCCGTGGGGATGTTCGTCACTGCAACCTGGTGGCCACCCGCCGCAGTCCACGAAATTGGAGGCGAGGGCGCCGTCCAGTATCCCTGCCGCGTGACGAAAACCACCGCGCACTGATGCACGCCCGGCGAAATATTCCCGGCACCGGTAGAATCGGCCACCGCAGGGCTCTCGGCTGGCCCGATCTGGCTCACGCGATCGAAATAGGTGTCGTCGAACTGGCGCGGCATGTCCTGGCCGGTGATGCCGTCGCCGAAGCCCATGTACTCGCGTCCAAACAGCGTCGTCGAGGCCAGGTAGAGGCTTGGCGTCACGCCCCCGGGCGTGATCAGCGCAAGCGTGCCGGGCGAGGTTTCCTTGTAGAGATTGCCGTTCGAGTCGAGCGCGAGCATCCGCAGCACGCGATTCGTCGTGATGTAAGTCTTCAGCCCGTTTATTTGCGGCGCACCTCCGATCACCGGGAATTGCGACACGAGCCCCGGGCGCGTGCGCACTCCGCCCGGGAAGAAATCCACGTCGGCAAGATTCGGCGACATGCCCGGCGGCACGTCGGACGGATCGAGCAGCGTGATCCAGCTGCCAAACACGTTGAGCGGCAATGGCGAAAATGATTCGATGGACATGTCGCTGGCTCGCAGAAAGCGGGAAGTGCCAGGCCAGGAGAAATCCCAGCAGCTTCGCTCGCAAGGGATGACACGCAAAGGCAAAGTCAAAACACCGACCCTCAGGTTTTGAGGGTCGGGTTTTTCTGAGCAAGTTGCCCCTACAGCAGCTTCTTGAAGATCCCGTAAAACGTAATCGTGTCCGAAGAAATCGCCCCCGGATACGCCCCGGCCGCCAACTCCGGAAAAGCGCCAGCGCCCGAGCCCTGCTGGAAGATTTTCACCTTCCCGTTGTTCATCGCGGAGCCGGGATAGAACACATAGTCGTAACCCGAAAGACCGTCCATCCAAGCCGTGCCCTGCACGGGCGCCTGCGTGGCGGCAATGATGGGCGATTGCGAAAGATCGAGCGTGTCCCCGCTGGTAGCGTAGTTCCCCGAAGCGGTGACGGTGCCGGCCAAATGGATGCGCTGTCCGTCATCCCACGTGTCCACAAGCGTGAATGCAAGTGCCATGGTTCCTCCTGAAGTTCGAATTAGAGCTACTAAGTGCTGGTCACGAGTCGGCGGGCGCTGTTATGATTGGCGCTCTGCGACGCACAACCCGAACGCCTGCAAGTGAATCCAAACGCGTCGATCATCGATATTTCTGAGGAGAGCTGAGTGCGGCGACTGGCTGTTGTTTGCGTGGTGGCGGTAACGATCTTCGCGGCGTTCGTCGCAATCGGTAAAAATTCCGGGGCCTTCGCGGCGGGGCGGCAGAGCGGCGCTCCCTCCGGCTCCTCCGGCATCGTTTCCAGCTATAAAGTAAGCGTTTTCGCCGCGAATATCGCCGCGCGAGCGCTGGCCGTAGCCGCCTCCGGGTCGCCCGCTTCCCTCGCTCTCACCAACGCATCCGCGCCCAACCAGATATTCACCCTGGGCAGCAACGCCACCCCATCGAATCCGAGCGCGAGCGTGCGAGTCGCAGCGCTAGCGGGAACCGGTGTTGCAGGCTCTCTCGGAGACGGCGGCGCCGCAAGCGCCGCGGAATTTGACCTGAGCCTTTCTTCCCTTTTTGAGCGCAGCGGCATCGCCATCGCGCCCGACGGCACCATCTACGTCGCCGACACCGGCAACGCAACCATTCGCGCCATCGCGGGACCCTCGAGCACCGAACCCGGGGTCATCCGCAGCGCTGCGGGCCGCTGGGCCGCGCGGCAGAATGTCGCGCTGCTGGAACCGTTGGGCATCGCGGTCGATCGCGCAGGAAATCTCTACATCGCCGACCACGGCGCCGGAGCCATCGACGTGATGTCTGCCGGAAGCTCGCAGCTCCAAACGCTCGCGCAAGTGGCGGGACCGGCCAGCATCGTCGTGTCTCCCAACGGCGGCACGGTCTTCGTGGCCTCGCCCGATAACGCAGCGGTTTTCGCGATCAATACGCAAACGCACGCGATCGCCGCAGTAAGCGGCTTTGCGCCTTCAGCCTCGGGCCAATCGGCGTGTGCAGCCGCGGCCGGATCAAGCACGACTCAGATTTGTCCCGCAGGCCTCGCGGTGGATGCCGCCGGAAATCTTTTCGTCTCGGACGCCAACAGCGGGCGCATCCTTCGAGTCGACGCGCAAACATCCGCTACCACGGTGGTTGCCGCCGATCTGAATCAGCCCGGCGAGCTCGCCTTCGACGCCAACGGAAATCTCTACGCGGCCGAGCAGCGTCTCAACCGCATCGTCGCCTTCGCCCAGGTGGGCACGTCCCAGGGCAGCATCTCGCTGTCGCCCAATTCCGGCACGTTCGGCAACGTGGCCACCGGCGGCACCAGCGCGTCGCAGACGTTCACGCTCACCAACACAACGTCCGCCGCAGTCACCGGCCTGAGCATTCCCAAAACGACGACTCCAGCCGACTTCAGCGTACTCACGAACAACTGCACCGCGACGCTAGCGGCTAATGCCAGCTGCACGCTGAGCGTGGCGTTCTCACCCACAGCCACCGGCGCGCGCTCCGCCACTCTAACCGTCACCGACGCAAACGCCGCAGACTCCGCCTCCACGGCGCTCAGCGG
>JBEKTG010000066.1:0-10855 GCA_049516275.1 Candidatus Acidiferrales bacterium | reverse complement strand
CCGCGCTGGTCCGCGGGAACGCGCGCTTCGTAGTGGCCCGGCGCAGTCTCTTCCAGCGGCACTGCGTGCGGCGACTCACCCGGTGGCGTGACCATCACCTGCGGCGGACCCACCGCGCCGCCGGCGGAAGTCATTTTCTTGCCGGCGTCCTCGCCCAAAACGTCGTAGTAAACGATCGACTCGCCTTCCCGATCGCCCTGGCGAACACCGGCGCGTACCGTACGATCCCGGTGCGAAACGTCGCGCACCATCTGCGGCCACAGCGTACCGTAGCCGGGCCAGCGAACCCAATCGGCGGACCAACGCGCCCTGGCATCCGAGAGAAACGCCACCACTCGCCCCAATCCAAACTGCCAGCGCACGAGAAGAGGCTCGCCCGTGTCGACGCGAAGGATGGTTTCCGATCCCTTCTTGGCTTTCTCTTTGGCGAATCCGAGCAGGCGCGGCGCGTGAGTGAAATCGACACCATCGGCGAACTCGACCGGACGCACGCGGACCACGCGCACCGGGCGCTCTTCCACGGTCGAGGCCTGCAGATCGCGCGTTTCCCCGCTGATGACTTCCGGAATCTTTTCAGGGTCGTCGACGAAATAGGATTTTCCGTGCGTTTCCCGGGCCATGTCTTCGAGCAACTGCCTGTCCACATCGTTGCCCACGCCCACAACGGAGATGGGAATGTGTTCGGCGGCGGCGGTTTTCTCCAGCTGCGGCAGGCCGCCCGGAGGCGAGACGCCGTCCGTCAACAGAATGATGTGCCGGCGGGTGACGTGCTCGACCCGGATCGCGTCGTAAGCCATCTGCACGGCGGGATAGATTCTGGTGCCGCCATCCGCATTGATGGAATTGATCAAGCCGCTGATGCGCGACACGTCGGCGGCTGGCCCGAGCGGGACCACCCAATCGGGCGTTTCATCGAAAGCAATCACGCCGATCTTATCGATGGGGCGCAGCGTGGTGAGGCTCGCGCGCGCGGCTTCCCGCACCATGGCGATCTTCGGGCCGTCCATGCTGCGCGATTTATCCAGCACCAGCACCAGCGCGGTGGGCTCTTCCGGCGGCGGAGGCGGATCGCCCGCGACAGGCAGCAATTTCTCCAGCGGCGTGTGCGGGTCCACCGGAAGCTGCGCGTTGTTTTCGCCGGCGATGAAAATGAGGCCGCCGCCGGTAAACACGTACTGCTGCAGCGCATTCTGCTCGACGGCGTCCAGCGGGTGATCGGGATAGTTGTCGAGGACGACGGCGTCCCAATCCTGTTTGGTGGGATCGATGGGAAACACCGGTGACTGCTCCACGTCCACGTCCGCGCGCTTGAGCGTATCGAGCAGCGGCGCGGCCGGACCTTCGCCTCCGGCGATATAGAGCACACGCGGATGGCGCACCGTGACCGCCTGGGAAAACAACGCCTGCTCGATGCCGGCCGCGGCGATGTGAACCTCCAGAAGGCTGACGCCGGGGTCGGTGATGTGCGCCGCCAGATCCACGGCGTTGCTCCCGGCCTTCAAGTCCACGGGCGTCGAGGCGATCTCCTGACCCTGCGAGGTGATCCACACGCGGCCCGAAAACGCGCGCGCGCTATCGAGCCCGAGCGACAGCGTGAACCGCTCGCCGGAAAAAACCTGTTGCGGCGAGGCGACGCTTTCCAGCTGCACAGGCAAACGCGCCGTTCCGCCGGAGGGCACCGTAAAGACTTCCACGCCGCGCTCGCGGGCGCGCAAGGCCTCGGTAAGCGCGTGGCCTTGGGTCTCATTCCCATCGCTCACCAGTACTACGCGGCGCGCGCCACGCTCCGGAAAGGTGCTCAGGGCGAGCTGCAAGCCGCCTTCGATGTCGGTAGCCATGCCACCATCGAGATCGACGCCTTGCGGAATCGTCACCTTGTCCGCCTGCGCGGCGACCGTCTGCTGGAGGGCGTGTTCGGAAAAGGTGATCAAGCGCAGCTCCGCGCCCGATTTTTTGCGAACGAGCTCGCGAAGAATCGCTTGGCCGCGTTCGAGAGATTCTCGCGGCATGCTCGCCGACGTATCCATCACCACGGTGACGGCAAGCCTCTGCACCAGCAACTGGGCCCACGGATCCGCCAATGCAATCGCCAGCGCCGCAAAGGCAAGGCATTTCAGCGCGAGGCACACGCGGGAAGCCCCGGGCGTCCTGCGAAGCAGCAGCCAAGGCAGCGGCAGCAGCAGGAGCAGCAGAAGAAAAATGGGCCGGTCAAACGTCATTCAGCCGCCTAGGTGATGAAATTCGGATCAAGCGCGTCTTCCTTCTCTGTGCCGGGTTTCTGCTCATTCTCGGACGGAGCAGTTGGCGGCGGGCTGACTTGCAATTCCGATTGCTGAATCAATACGGCCCGCTGATTGACGCGCTGGGAGTAGAAGAGCCACCACTCCGCCCAGAGCGCCACCATCGCCAGCAGCACCAGCCATTGCCATAAATAGGTTCCCTGATACGGGGCCGATTCGCCGGCTATCCCAGCGGATTCCACGTCCGTTGGCGTAATGCGCTGCGCGGGAAGAAGCGGCGGGGCGTTTACGGCAAACGTAGTCGACCGATTCGGACCCAGGACGCGGTACAGGCCCGCATCGAGCGCGAGCAAGTGCAGGCTCGAACCGTTGCGCGCAAAAGGCACGTCGGCGCCCGACGGTGAAACGATTCGAGTGGCGGAGCCCGGCAGATCGAGTTCTCCAGCCGAGAGAGAATCGGAAACGTCCTCAATGGGATGCGTCAGCCATTCGACCGCTCCTGCAATCAGCAAAGGAAACGCGGACTGCTGCGGAAAATTCGAATCGTGAGGATCGAAGCCGACGAGCAGCACCCTGTGCCGGTTCTGCTCGCGCGCAATAATCAGCGGTATTTCGGGACGTCCCTCGCCGGAAGCGAGAACCGCGTCCGTGGGACGGACGCTCAGGCTGGCGGCGTCGCGCACGCTCACATCTCGCGTGCGCACCCAGCGAGTGGCGGCGTGCTGCGAATTCCAATCGGTGACGCGAATGGGATGAGCGCCCTTGCTCTGCGGTCCTCTTACGAAATAGATGGAGTTGAACGCAGCCTGCGCGGGCGCGCTTTCAACATCATAAATGGCCATGTCCGGCGGCGGATTTACGGAGGCACCGGGACGCACGAACTGCGGCCGCAGATACGGGTCGGTGGAAAGCACGGGACGCAAATCATTCTCGAACGATGCGCGCGACGTGAACACCGCGATGTTCACCGGGCGAAAAGGCGGGATGTACACGACCGCACGATCGTCGGCCTTCAAATCGTCGCTCGGCGTGATTTCAGCGGTGAGAAGACCGCCTTGCGCGGAGAGAAATTCGTCATTCAAGCCGCTCACTTGGCCGGGTGCCATTGACACCGCGTGCTGGAGCAGGGGCTGGCCGCCCACCGACAACTTGAGCACGAAGCTGGATTTTGAGGCGCTGTAGTTCTTGAGCTGCGTGAGCAGATGCCATCTCTCCGGCTGGGTGGCGTCGCGCTGCAAAGCCAATCGCGAGATTCCCCGGTTCTCGATCGGCCGATCTCCGCCGGCGATTCGCATCAGAAACTGGGGGCGATTCCCGCTGCCGTCGCCGGGTTCCCAGGATTGACGCAGTTGCGCCAGGCGGGCGCTCTGCTGTTCATCCAATATTCCCGGCCCAATATAAACGAGAAGTCCCAGCCGGGAGCCTGCAAGAGCGGCTTTGCCTGCTTCCAGGGCGCGCGGGATATCCGCAATGCTGCTTGACGATCGCGTCTGCGCTACGGCCCGAAGCTGCTCCGAGCGGTCGTGCGTGAACGGGAGGATGGGCAAAGCATCGGGTTCGGCGCGGAGCAGCAATACTTCGTCGGTGGGCGGTAGGGTGTTCAGGAGGCGATAGGCGTCTCGCCGCACCGAGTCAATCCAGGGAGGTTCGCCGGGCCGCTGCACTTGCGACCAGATCGACGTGTCGAGAACAATGGCCACGCGGCGGCTCTCGCTGACTTGGCCCCAGCGCGGATTCGCGAGCGCCAGAATAAGGAACAACAGAAACAAAACCTGCGCGAGAAAAGCCCACGGCTCGCGCAGCCAGCGGCGACGCCGGTAAACGCTCGGGGGCAGATCGGCCCAGAACCGCAGCGTCGAAACTTTTCGCCGAGTGGGCCGCTGATGCAGGTAGAGCCAGAGCGCCAGCGCGGAACCCACCAGCCACAGCGCGGCGACCTGAAGAGGGGTTAGGGCGAGCCAACTCACGACAGCACCCGACCGCCGCGCAGACTCTGCAGCACAAATTCCTGATAGGGGATGCTGGTAATGGCTCGCGCGTAGCGACCGCCGTTGCGAAGGGCTAAACGCTGGAGTCGAGTGGAGTATTCGAGGAACGCACGCTCATACAGCGCCGACTTTTCGCGCGAACACTCGATCGTGCGCAGCTCGCCCGTCTCCGCTTCCTCCAGGAGAAGTTCGCCAAATGCCGAGGGGCGCTGCTCCTCGGCGCTGTGCACCTGCAACACGACGAAATCGTGGCCGGAAGAACGCAGCATCTCCAGGGCGCGGCGGCATCCCGCTTCGTCGAAGAAATCCGAAATGACGATGACAACTCCGCGGGTCGGGAAATTGTTGACGAATTCTTTCACCGAGCGGTAAATATCCGTTCCCCCGTTGCAGGAAAGCTGGCTCAGAAATTCGAGTACCGGCCAGAAGTTCTCGCGGCCACCTGCCACCATAATCGGTTTAGCAAGCCGATCGGCGAAAGGAATCACCGCCGTGGTATCCAGCCGCAACAGCGCGAGATAGGAAAACGTCGCGGCGAGCCGCTGCGCGTAGAGGAACTTCGATTCCGCGGCGCCTTCCTCGCAGTCCATGGACTCGCTGGCATCGACCAGGATGCGGACCGGAACGTGCCGCTCCGTCTCAAAGATCTTGAGGAACAGCTTGCCCAGCCGGAGATAGGCATTCCAATCGAGGAACCGCGGGTCGTCTCCCGACGAATATACGCGATAATCCGCGAACTCCATTCCGGGACCGTGCTTGCGGGAGCGGTGATCCGCGCCTATCGGACCGGTCATGTCCTCCCGGCACAATAAGGTGAGCTCTTCGAGAGTCTTCAGGAATTCGCGGTCGAGTAACAGCGGTGCAGCCATTTTTCCAGGGTCGGAGAACGAGCCGCCGGCGCTCTAATGGAAAGGGAGCGGGAGCGCTCTTCGCCTAAAGGTGCCTTCAGTTCTTCTTCGTCACACTCATAATTTCTTCGAGCAGATCGTCGGCGGCCCGGCCATCGGCCTGGGCCTCGAAATTCAGGATGATCCGATGCCGCAAAGCGGGCTTCAGCAGCGCCTGAATATCGTCCAGGCTCACGTTGAAACGCCCGCTCAGCAGGGCGCGGACCTTGCCGCCCAGGATCAAAGCCTGCGCGCCGCGCGGCGAACTGCCGTAACGGATGTATTTGTTGGCCAGGGTATTCGAACGGTCCTCGGAGTGCGTCGCCAGCACAAGTTTTACCACGTATTCCTGAACGTGGGGCGCCAGCGGGACCATGCGGACCACCTGCCTCATCTCCAGAATCTGCGGCCCGTTCAACACGTGGCGCACCTCCGGGCCCGCGCCTCGTGTGGTGCGGTCTAGGATGTCGTGAAGTTCCTGGCGGCCTGGAAACGGAACGCGCAACTTGAAAAGGAAACGGTCCAATTGCGCCTCGGGAAGAGGGTACGTGCCTTCCATCTCGAGCGGGTTCTGCGTGGCCATCACGAAAAAAGGTTCGTCCAGCATGTGGGTGGTGTGGCCCACCGTCACCTGCTTTTCCTGCATGGCTTCGAGGAGCGCGGATTGCGTTTTCGGGGTGGTGCGGTTGATTTCGTCGGCCAGCAGGAGGTTCGTGAAAATTGGGCCTGGCTGAAAATCGAGCACTTTTTTGCCGTCTCCGTCATCCTGGACCACCGAGGTTCCGATCACGTCGGCCGGCATCAGGTCGGGCGTAAACTGAATTCGGGAATACTTCAGCGAGACGGCCTGTGCGAGCGTGCGTACAAGCAGCGTTTTGCCCACGCCCGGCACGCCTTCGAGCAGAACGTGCGCGCCCGCCAACAGCGCAATCAGCACGCCCTCGACCACCTCGCTCTGGCCGACGATCGCCTTGGAGATCTCGGCACGCAGATCCACCATCTTCCCTGAGAGCGATTCGATCTGCTGCTCGAGCGACTGGTCGCTTTTCTGGTCTTCCGTCAGCACTGTTGTCCGTCCTTCGCGCCTATTGCCGGCGGCTTCCTTTCACTGCGAGGCCTTGTCTGTGTGCTCGAAATAACGCTGCACGTATAAGCGGTAACGCACCGGGATATTTTCCTGCTCCGAGCCCTTGATCGCCGCTACCGGTTGCGGCTTGATGTCCCGCAAAGGCACTTGCGCCGTACCCGCGGCGGAAGTGGTGCGAACGCGCCCTTGTTGCCGGAAATTATTGGCTTCGAGATTCACACGGTCCTGCGGCAAGTTTTTGGGAGGCGGGGTCGTGTCTTTGGCGGCCTGCTTAGGGACCGGCGTGCTTCCGTTCCCTGCACCGCCGCCGGGCTTCTGGGAACTTGAAGAGGAGCCCGTCTCTTTCTGTTCGTTGCCATCTTTCGGGCTGTCGTTCTTTGCCTCGCCCTGCCCCGAAGAACTTCCCGGCTGCTGCGACGATCCCGCCGAGGACGATTGCCCATTCGAATCGCTTGGATTCGGCTGGCCGGTCATGTTCTTCATGAGATTTTTCAGCGCCTGCATCACCGAACTGCCGGAAGACTGCTGGCCGCCGGTCTGAGGCTGCGCCGAAGAACTGTTTTCGCCATTTTGCCCGTTTTGTCCCGACTGCTGCTGATTGGGATCGGCCATCTGTGGATTCTGCGAAGCGTTTCCGGGCTGGTTTGCGTCCTGCCCCTGGGCGTTGGGCTGGTTCCCCTCTTGCGGATCGCCGGTATCTCCTTCGGCGCCGGCGGTGGCTTGGGAATCGTCTTGCGAGTCTCCCGGCGAGGCGCCGTCTTTATCTCCGGGCTGCGAAGCGTCGTCCGCGGTCTTGGGATCGGCTAAGCCCGGCACTGTTTCGGCATCGGGCGAGGCTTCTTTCACCTGCGTCTCGTCGCGGTCCACGAGAGCGAGCAATTCTTTTTTCACGGCTCCCGCCAGCGGTGACAGCAACGTCTTTTCCACGTGCGAGGAGGCAACGCTGCTCAAAAGCGCCCCCAGCGGAGGGTTGTAATAAAGCCGATAGCCCAGGAGCGCGAGCGCAAGCAACGCCAGCACGACAGAACGATTCGCAAATTCCGGCAAGCCGACCGGAAACAGAGCGCGGGGGTCGACTTCATCCACGCGGCTGATCGCGTCGCGCCGCTGATGAACAATCATGGCGTCGGGAATGGCATCCGGCATACCGGCCGGGCTTTGCTTCGATGCGAAATAAAGGGCGGTCGAAAGCCGATCGTAAAGGCCGGAAGCGCGATCGGTTTCACGCGCGCAGTAATAAGCCGATGGACGCATCCACCACTCCCGGGCCAGCGAGAGTATCGCGCCAACTGCGGCCACCGCAGCGGCTGCGATCAGGGCGTATTTCAACTTGCGGCTGAATGCTGCGGCGACGATCAACGTAAGGAGAGACCAATTGAGCCATATTATCGAGTCGAACACCAGGCGCCTTGCCAGCAGCCTGCGACGCACGCGCTCGATCAGCCCGGGAAGTCCGCGGAGTTCGCCTGAAGAATTGACTGGATTCGCAAAGTTTGGCTCGCCGATGGAATCTTCCCGCGAAACGCCGGAATTCCCGATGAAGGCCGTTCGCCAGCCAGTGAGGGAGCCTAGTCCCCACGCACGATCGTCAGCAGCCCGCGGTCGCGTCATCAATCAGCTGTCTCCGAGTCCTCGACCCTGAAATTCAAGTCTACTCCAACCTCTTGGCTTTTCAATCCGACCTAGTACTGGCCGCCGATCTGCGGGCGTCCTGGGTTCAGATCGCCGATTGGTCTCTCAAGAATCGTTGCTGCAAGCCTTTCACTATGAAACTTTTCGGCCCCCTAAGTATCACGAACGACAGCATCACGTCCACTTGTCTCTTATCTCTTGTGGCTGTAGCGTCGTCCACCTTGAGGTCCGATTCAGGGATAATGGACGGCGTTGCCCGCGGCGTGGTTCCATTCGGGGTAACTTAGGGTCGCAAGAGTGGTCCGCTTTGCGGGGACGGGCGGGGTTTTTCTGAACTCCCGCTCGAAAGAGGCAAGCAGTGAACAGTCCGAAGTAGACCGTTTTCGCGGGTATCAGCCGTAAAACTCTTAAACGTATCAGTTTGAGACGAATGAAAATTCGTAGAAAATCGGCTTGCTTCTAATTGTAAGCAAGGTAGTACTATTTTCCGTAGTCCCCCTCCACATGCTAGTATTGGACGTCTCTTAGTTCGATCAAAGACTCCCACATTCTGGCTCTTTTGACAACAAACCCTCTCAAATCAGTTGATTCGAAATCCGGAAACCTTTAATGTCGCGCTACGCTCGTAACGGCGGAGTTCCAATAAGGTACAACTACTGATGGGGCAACAGATGCGTCCAGGCGATCAACTCAGGGAAATCCGCAATCGATTGGGTGTTACTACGCGCGAGGTGGAAGAGTTCAGCCGTACAATCGCGGAGGACCAGCAGAACGAGGAATTCTATATTTCCAACGCCTGGCTCACCCAGCTCGAAAACAAGACTTCTATTCCCAGCATTTACAAGCTTTACAGCCTCAGCGTAATCTACCGCACAAAATTCAACGATTTGCTGTTGGTATTTGGCATCGATCTCAACTCGAGCGCTCGCTACCAATTGGCTTTGCCGTTGCAAAACACCCATCTGACTTCGCTCGAAGCGCCCGATCCCGAGAAAGCAATCACCTTCCCCGTCCGCTTCGACAAGAGTTTCAGCCTCGAAAAAACCAGCTTGATATCCCGGATGGTCGAGGTCTGGGGAGAAGTTCCCATCGCGCTAATTCAGAAGCTCGATGTCCGCCACTGCCAGTACGGGTACGTGGGAATCCAGGACTTCACGATGTATCCGCTGCTGCGGCCAGGCTCTTTCGTCCAGATCGAGGCCCGCGCGACGCGGTCGGACGCGTCGGATTGGCGCTCGGAGTTTGACCGGCCTATTTATTTCGTGGAACTACGGGACGGCTACGCGTGTTCGTGGTGCGAAGTACGGGGAGCGCAAATAACCCTGGTGCCGCATCCCTTGTCGGGGGCACCCATTCGGCAGTTCGCCTATCCTGCGGAGGCGGAGATCATTGGGCAGGTGACTGGTGTAGCCATGCGTCTGGTGCCGCCTGCGGACGAGTATTCAGACGCGCCTCCAAGATTGCCAAAGCGATCTTGAAGTTCGAGAAGAGAAATTCCGCGGTCAGCAGGTCCGTATCGACGGGGACCGCCACGCGGTAGGGTTCCAGCTTCTTCCACGCGGCCACGAAGTCAGCCGGACTGGTATTCGACGTCTCGATGTATTCGGCCATCTGACCCACCAGATTTTCCAAGGGCGACAGGAGAAGCTCCCGGAAGGCCTGCCGGTGGCAATCTGCGAGGGCTTCGCAAACCACTTCCTGCGAAAACCTTGAGGCCAGCCCATCGTGGTAGTAAAAGCCGGTGTTATAGTCGCGCGTGGAAGCGAGATAAATCAGCCTGTCGAGAGGGCGCTTGATGTGCGAGAGGGTACGGCGCCGCAGATCGTCACCGGCCTCGACCACATCCATTCTCTTGGAAACTGGCGTCATCGGTCGCTCACAACAACATCGGCGTTCGCTGCGGGTTCTCGCTCACCGAATCGAGTTCGGCCGCCTTGAGAAAGCTCATGGCATTCTCGGAAATGCTGCAAATGCGGGCCGAGGCCGCAACGGCGTATCCCACCACCCGGGGAGCCCCGTAAGCGCCCCGCACGAAAAACAACCCTCGCAGGACCCGGCACAGAAACAGAAGGCTCAGAAATTGCAGAGCCAGCTTGATTTCCGTGCGCACGCTCAAGCGCGCGTAAAATCGTGCGGAGCCGAGATGGAACCGGCGGAGGCTGAGAATCTGCTCTTGCAGTTCATGCGCCCAGGAGAGCGCGATCTTCCGCCGCTCCTGGAGAAACAATCCCTGCACGGCCGCCGAGGTATCCTGGCTCACGTACTCGTGGTCCGCCTTTGAGAATATCCGATCCAACATCTCCGGCGGGAGCAGTTCCCTCTGAAGGGCGTTCAGAGCGGCGCGGCCCTCGAGCAGCGATTCCGATCCTCCCGCAGGCTGCGGGCGGCGGCTGAGGAAATACAGGGCAACAAAAACTCCAATCACCACAAGAAACGTGAGAATGAGCTGGATCATCGGCGAGATCATGGGCGGGCCGCTCTTCCCATGTGCGAACGCATGGCACCCATCATGTTCCTGGTGGCGGCGGCAGCGGCACCATAATCCGCTTCCAGCCGATTGGGGACACTCGCGACCGGATTGGGCTCATAACTCCACAGGGCCGTCAGCCAGATAAACAACGAAAGCAGGTAGGAAAACGGCTGAGCGACAATCCATATGGAATTGAAGGACGACCCAATGTAGGAGCGCAGTGTCAGGGTCATCAGGCTGGCTCCCAGCCATACACCGTAACCGACGATAATTCCCTTGATGTTCCTGCCGAGCGGCAGTCCGTAATAAAAAATCACGCCGAGTATGCCCAGGAAGAAAATCCCCTGGACCGTGAGGAAGTCCTTCTCTATAGCCACCTTGATGGGCCGGACACTAGCGTTGCCGGAGGAAACCGCCGGATACACGATCGCAAAGCCCAAGATGGCGGCAAAAACCGCTGTTCCGGCTACCCGCGCAAACTTCTCGGCGCCCGGATAGTGCGAAAGCACATGCCGGAAGATCTCAAGGACGATCCCATACCCCAGCACGAG
>JBEKTG010000065.1:0-10903 GCA_049516275.1 Candidatus Acidiferrales bacterium | reverse complement strand
GGATTGGTTCGTCCAGCGCCTCTTCTATGTTTCCGGCGACTTCAAAGACCCACAGTTGTACGCGCGGCTGGGGGATCAGCTCGGCAAGGTAGAGAAAGAAGAAGGGACGGGCGGAAACTGTCTCTTTTATTTCGCCACCAGCCCGTCCTTTTTTTCGCTGATCGCCAAACAGCTCGGCGAAGCGGGGCTGACGAAGCAAGACGACAAGACCTGGCGGCGCATAGTGGTCGAAAAGCCTTTCGGGCACGATCTGGCGTCAGCCGTGGCTCTGAATCGCGCTTTGCTGGAGGCGGTGGAGGAGAAGCAGATCTTCCGCATCGACCATTACCTGGGCAAAGAGACGGTGCAGAATATCCTGGCGTTCCGGTTTGCCAACGGAATCTTCGAGCCGGTGTGGAACCGCCGCTATGTGGATCACGTGCAGATCACCGTCGCCGAGGAATTGGGAGTGGAGCTGCGCGGCGGCTACTACGACACCGCGGGCGCCCTGCGCGACATGGTTCCCAACCACATCTTCCAGTTGATTACATTGACGGCGATGGAGCCGCCTATATCGTTTGCCGCGGAAGAGGTTCACGACGAACAGACCAAAGTGCTGCGCGCGATCCAGCAGCTCACGCCTGAACACGTGCTCGATCAGGCGGTGCGCGGACAGTACGGCGAAGGGACAATCGATGGCAAGCGCGTGCCGGCCTATCGCGCGGAACCTAATGTTTCTCCCAATTCCAACACGCCCACGTACGTGGCGATGGCCCTGCACATCGACAACTGGCGCTGGGCCGGCGTTCCTTTTTATCTCCGGACCGGCAAGCGTCTCGCGGATAGGATCACGCAGGTGGTCATCCGCTTCCGCCGGCCGCCTTTTGTTTTATTCCGCCACACGTCCGTGGAAAACCTTGCCCCCAACGAGCTCGTTATCAGCATCCAGCCCAATGAGGGGATTTCGCTGAGCTTTGAAGCGAAGGTTCCCGGGCCGGTGGTTCGCCTGGGCGCCGTGAACATGGACTTTCAGTACTCCGATTACTTCGGAACCACTCCTTCGACGGGGTACGAAACGCTGCTCTACGACTGCATGATGGGCGACGCGACGCTCTTTCAGCGCGCCGATATGGTGGAGGCGGGATGGGCCGCGGTCCAGCCGATTCTCGATGTGTGGAACGCGCTGCCCGCGCGCGATTTCCCCAATTACGCAGCCGGAAGCTGGGGCCCGGAACAGGCGAATGAATTGCTGAAGCGGGATGGCCGCGAATGGCGCAATACCCCTCGCACGCCGTTTCCCCACGGGGACCGAAATGTGCCCGCCCAGGGCTTGGACAACACAGTTTCCAAAACCTGATTTGGCCGGCTGGCTTGGGGCCGCGCGTCAGCGTCAACGGTGGAACCAGCCCAAAGGTTTCTCGTAGGGCTCTTACTTCTGTGTGCGGCTGAAATCGAATCCGATTCAGCTTTTTTGCGGGGCGGAATCCGGGACCGGGCGAATGCGGACGATTTCGATCGAGCACGGCGCGTGGCGAGCGACGGCATCCGACACGCTGCCCAGCATAAACCGATTCAGGCCCTTCCAGCCGTGCGAGCCCATTAGGATGAGGTCGGCGCCCCATTTGGCGGCGTTGTCGATGATGATGGTTTTCGCGTCTCCAAAATCGACGAGTTCGCTGGTAGTGAAGCCCGCGTCGCGAAGCTGCTTGGCGACCTGCTTCACCAGCTCCGTGGCCTGGGTCTTGCGGTCTTCTTCGATTTCCTCGACTTGCGGAGTGAAATGGGGGAATACGTCCGCCGAAACATAGACGCTGATCGGCTCGACGACGCTGAGAACCCGAACCTCCGCGCCTTGAACGCGAAATTGAGCGAGCAGGGTTCGCGTGGCTTCCTGGGAATATTGGGAATCGTCAATCGCCAGTAGAATTTTCATTTGTCGAATCCCCCAGGTTGGTATTCATGCGTGCGCGTCAACTCTCTTAATCCAACTCTCTCGATTGAACTTTCTCAAAATCGTGGAAAGAGTATAACCCCGGGAGTCACGTACAAGCGTGACTTGGATCACAGATCGGATTTAGAGAAAGCAGCGGCGCGCTATTGCGGCTCCGCGTAGAACCGGCGCACGATTGCGGGTATCGCGGTTGGGCCTTTGATGTCGGGGTACTTGACGTCAAATTGCCCGGTGAGGATTTGTCCCGCTTCTTCCGCCGTTTTTCCCTGGGCCTTGAGCTCTCTCGCACTTTGCTGCAAATCGCGGAGCACTTCACGCTCGCGGGGAATGAGCGACGCATCGCCGAATTGTCCGTGATTGGTGAAAATGATGCGTGGCCGAAGGGCTTCGAGTTTATCGAAGACCGAGAGCCAATTGGCGGCGCTCACGGTGCTTTCGCCCATGCCGGGGTAGGACTTGTTCTGCAGGAAATTCCCGGAGAGCAGCACTCCGTCTTCCGGCACAAACACAACGATATCGCCGTGAGTTACTGCGGGGCCATACCAGATGATCTGGGCCGTGACGCCGCCCAGATCGAGGATCGCTTCGTCGTGGAAGACCACGTCCGGGGATCGGAGCTTCACGTCTTTCAGGGCGTCCGCCAGTTCCGGCGACCTTTTCACGAACGAGTCGAGAAACTTCATCGTGCTTTCTTCGATATCGGCTTTCTGGGCCTCAGGAACAATCCAGACGCTGTTGGGCGGGAACGACTGTCCGCCGGAAACGTGCTCGGGCCGAAAATCGGTGGTGGTGAGATAAATCAGGTTGTTCTTGCCGAGCTTCTGGGCCTCGCGCGCGTCCACCTCTCCGCTTTTCGGGCCCATGCCCGTATCCAGCACGAGCGTCGCCCGGCTCCCGACGATAATGCCTACGTTGGGCACGCCGAATCTGCCGCCGTCCGGAATTGCCCAGACATGGTCGGATACGCGCTTCACGTTGTCCTGCACGACGAACGGGTTCGGAGTCGCCGCAGCTGCACCCGGAGGGGCCGGCGCCTCCTGTGCCATGGCCGCCGGCGCCAAGGAAAACACTATGGCCGTCTGGAAAAAAAGTAGGGCAACTGTTTGAAGTAAGGTGTCAGACCGTTTCATGGGAATCTGTGGTCCTTCCAATCTCTCTGAGGCTCGCCAAGGTAGCTAACGCGCCACTGGATGTCAACCGGCACGTGATTCATTCGCGGATTTGGAGGCTTCGAGTAAAAAGCGCCGTGTGCGGGTGCCTCACCTTGCAGGAAGCGGTTTGAGGAGGGCGGTCTTCCCGTCCGGCACGCCGTCATCTGCGGCGGTCTTGAGCATCATGGCAAGCAGCTCGTAGGTTCCGGTGACGGTCGTCAAATCCACGAGCTGCTGATCCGTGAAAATCGCGCGCGCTCTCTGAAACGTAGCGTCGGTCAACTCGTGCCTGGTTGAAAGCTCCGTGCACATGTCGTAGACGACCGCTTCGTCGGGCTGCATCGATGCCGGGCGCTTGCCTTCGGCAAGGTCATCGGCAACCGATTGTGCCAGCCCCGCCTTCAGGGCGAGCGAATAATGCGCCCTCCATTCCACCTGGGACGTCCACAGCCGCGCCTGAATCAGAATGGCAAATTCATTCAGGCGATGCGAAATGGAGGTGTGGAAGCGCAGATAGTCGATCAGCATGAAGAGCCGGTCGCCCATTTCGGGACTGCGCAGCATCAGGTTGTTCGGCCCACTCAGAGTGCCGGTGCTCGACACTTTGAGGATCTTTTCCCCGAGCGGGCGCTGCTGGTCGTTCAACTGCTCCATCTTGAATTCCGGGAATCGAGGTGCGCTCTCTCCGGCGCGAGCCTCGACCCTGGGCATCACGAGCCCCAGAGTCAATGCCGTGCCAAGCGCAATTCCCGCAACCACCGCGAGTAAGCTTTTCAAGTGCTCACCTCATTTCTGATAAGAAGTCCGTCGGAGCCATGAGACTCCAACGGCTACTTCGCGAGCGGATCGGGCCGCAGCTGGAACCGGACGATTGTGCTTACTTGCCCTTTGCCGGTTTCCTGGTGCCAGGGCGTTCTTGTGCCGTTTCCAGCCCACAAGCCGCGACCCTTCCAGCCCGCATTCGGATCGTCAATCCGCCCGTCCAGCCCGCGTTGATAGAACGAAAGTGGGTAGGGGACGCGCAGAATCGTCCACTTGCCGGTTTTCGGATTCAGCACCATCAGCGAATCCGAGTTGGTGCCGTTGGCGATGGGGATGTTGTCGCCCATGCCGAACGTGTTGTACTTGTCCACCCAGTTGTAATAAGCCCACTCGGTGGAAGTTTGTATGTCGACGCCCTTGAAATTCGGTCCAGGAATCGGATAGAGCGTCCAGCCCTCGGGACAATGCTGCCCGGTGGCCGTGGGGCCGCTGATCACCCGGCACTTGGTGCGGTCGAAGCTCGCGTACTGGCTGCTTCCGGCGAGCGCCGTCCACACCACGCCGTTGGAGTCCACATCGATGCCGCGTGGGAAGAACGCCCGCACGCCCGGTCTCGCGGGGTTGTCGAAAGGAGGTTCGTACACTTCGAATTTGCAGGTTGCCGGAGGATTGTCTCCCCTCGTCATTCGCAGGATTTTTCCGGGATAGCTCGCGTATGCCACCCATACGCTGCCATCGAGCGGGCTGGGCTGGACGCTGTAGGGATTGCCCGTAACGCGGAGGTCCACCTCGGGATCGAACCTGCCGTTCTCATTCAGGTCGATGTAGGGAGCGCACCAGCCCTGGGACGCCATGGCGTCGCCCGTCTCGTCGTACATCCGCGTGTTGACCCATCCGACGACGCCGTTCACGCCGCTCGGTGAACCGCCGTCGGCATAGACGGTGCGGTCTTTGTCATAACCGAAGTTCACGTGATGCGTGCGGAAGCAGGTGGGGATCAGCTTAAAAGTCTTGGTTCTTGGATCGTAGACAGACAGATGCCGGTCGGTGTAGTCGATTGGAAATGCCTGGGCGAATTTGTTGGACGAGCCCTTTCTGCAAACCGCCTGCGTCTGCGGCGCGCGCACACCCGAGCTCATCCAGACGCGCCCGAGTTCATCCATCGTGAGCGAATTCGGATTCGATGGATCGTCGATGGGATTGAATTCCTTGGGAGTCCAATAAGGAGACGGTACGGGATTGGGCGGTTCCACGCGCCCTATCTCATTGGCCCGCATGTTCTTCTTATTGTCGATCGTCGGGAGCGGGATGGTTTCATTCGTGTTCTTCACCGGGTCCATGATTACCAGCGTCCCGTTGTGGTAATCGATGCCGTAGATCTTGCCGTTGCTGTTCAGCGTGGGATTGCGCTTGTCGGTGCTGATCACGTCATGCATGAACGTGGTGGGCGCTCCGGCGTCCCACACTGTGAGCACGAGATTTTTTTCTATTCCGGAAGGCCGCGGGGGCGCCTCGGGAACTTCCCCGGCTGCGATTCGATCGGTCCAGTCGGCGTAGAACCCCACCATCTGCTCGTGGCCCATCTGATTTGCGAGATTTGCTCCGCCCGCGTTCCCTCCGATCCTCAGAACCTGCTCCCAAGCCTCAAAGGTGGAACTGTATTTTCCGAGGCCTGGCGGGATTTCCCGCGTGGCTTTGTCTCCCATCTGGTGGCAGATGACGCAGCCCTTCAGCTGGCTGATCCATTGTTCCTGGGTGGCGATGGTCATCGATCCCACGGCGGGGCCTCCGCCCACCGGCGCCGGAACGTCCACCTTCATGGGGAAAGCCTGCTTGGGCGGGACGTGCAGTAGGGAATACCAATAGTTGGCGGGGTAATATTGCGCCGCCGCTTTCGCATCCGGGGCTTCCACCGCCGTGAGCGCCAGAGTTTTCCCGGGAGCGGACTCGACGGGCTGGGAATCCACTAATCCGTAGCCGCGCACCCAGACTCGGTAATTGGCTTTCGGCAAATCGGGCAGAAGAAACCTGCCATGGTCGTCCGTGACTACTATTTTGCGAAGCTTGGTGGGGAAGTCGGAGGTCTCCGCGATCACCCACACGCCGGACTCTGCGCCTTTGGTTCCGGTCACCACCCCGCCGATATCGTCGGAGTCCACCTGCACCTGGCTGGCCTCGGCTTGAGCCTCCGCGGAACGCGCTTGGAGGCCCCCCGTCACTGCTGCCGCAACTCCCGCCAAAACAAAACCCAAAACAAGAAATTGAATGGATACCAGGCCCCGGCGATTCATTGAATGGCTCCCTGCGTCGTTTTAATTTAATCTGGAAGAGGCGGACACAGCTGACCCAAACCTCCGCAGCATCTTACACGCGATTGCCGCACGCCCCCGGGCGTGAAACCCAGTCCCCCCAAGGCATGGAACTCAGCCTTGCCAGTGCGGCAAAAGATAGGGTATGTTTTGAGGAAAGTCCTGAGGAAAACGGCTAAAAGTTGCCGAATCTGGGGAAGTTGTGATGAAAGCTGACGCGTCTGTTACTCAAGACGCTGCTGTAGCGGGCTACGTTTTTGGGCCAATTGTTGTCGAGGTAGCGTCTCGCCAAATCTGGCGGGACGGTGACGCTGTCGTTGTTCCCTCGAAGGCATTCGATGCCCTGGTTTACCTGGCTGCGCGCCCTGACCGCACTGTCACAAAAGACGATTTGATCAGCGCCGTGTGGAAAGATGTTTCCGTTTCCGAGGATAGCCTTGTCCACAGCATGTCCGCACTGAGGCGTGCGCTTGGCGACGATTCTACAAACCCGCGACTGATCATCACAGTCCCCCGCAGGGGCTATCGATTAAACGGGCCGGTGAGGACCATTCTTGAGCCGTTCGACGATCCTATCGCAGCTGCCGCTGTTGCGTCTGCGTCGCCCGCGACTGTGGAAGCGGATTCGGTGCCGATTCTTCCGCCGGCGCCGGCGCCGCGAGTGCAGTGGCAGTGGAGGAATCCCTGGATACTGGCGGCGATCGCGGTAGCGGTTGCAGTTGCCGTTGGCGTGATTGCGTGGCCCTTTCTAGCTCCTCCCAAACGCCCTGCCGGTGCGACGATCCTTCTGACTCAACCGGCTCCGGAAGGCGCAATCCTTGCCTCCGGCGGGATTCTCTCGCCCGACAGCCGCTACATGGTGTTCGTGGCGCACGATCCCAAATCTGCCCAGGCGCGTTTGTATTTGAAACAGATGGATTCGCCCGACCTTCAGTCCCTCGCAGGGACCGAGGGCGCCTCACATCCATTCTGGTCGCCTACGAGCGAGATGATCGGCTTTTTCGCTGACGGCCAACTCAAAGTGATGAATCTTCAAGGAGATCTTCCGAAAGCACTTGCTGCCGTTCCGGTGAGTGCTGGTGGGGGATCGTGGAGTGCCAGCGGAACGATTCTTTTCTCAGACTGGCAAACCGGTCTGTATCGAGTGGACCCCGCAGTTGGCCGCGTGGCGAGAGTCTCGACAGTCGCGCGATCGGCCGGTGAGATTGTGCAGAATCTGCCGCAATTCCTGCCCGATGGGCGGCACTTCCTTTTCTACCTTCTCAGTTCGAACCCGGATCAGACCGGGAGTTACGTAGGTTCCCTCGATTCCGCCGAGCGAGTGCGCGTGTTGCCGCAATCCAATGCGGCGGCTACGTACGCGGCTCCCGGTTACCTTCTGTATGTGCAGAATCAGATCCTCATGGCCCAGCGATTTGACGCGTCACGCCTTCAGGTCACCGGCAAGCCCGTAGAGGTGGCCCGGAATGTGTCCGCGCCCAATGACGCGGACGGGGAGATGATCTCGGCATCGGCAAGCCTGCTCACCTACCGCTTCGGAGCGAAGACTCAGGAACTTGCATGGTTTGACCGAGGCGGCCGCCGCGGGAGTTCCATTCCGGGAGGCAAGGCGCTTCGCAGTCCAATGATCTCCGGAGACCAGAAACAGTTGGTCGCCATGGATCTGGGCCCGGGATTGTGGATGGTGGATCTCGAGCGCAACGCTGGCACTCGCTTAGGGCAGGGGATGTATCCGTTGTGGTCGCCCGATGGCAGCCGCATTGCCTTTGAGTCTTACAACAGCCTCACCGTGTACCTGCGCAACATCGGCAGCGCCGTGGCGGATCAGGTTCTCGTGAATGACAACGAGCGGAAGATCTTGAGCGATTGGTCGCCGGCGGGCGATTATCTGGTCTATGCGACGCTGAACGCCAACACCAAGCTCGATTTGGTCGCTCTGCCGATGTCGGGCGACAGGAAACCCATTCCGCTTCTGCACACGCAGTTTAATGAATCGGAAGGGCGAATTTCGCCGAACGGCCGGTGGATCGCCTACGTTTCAGACGAATCCGGAACACAGGAAGTGTACGTGCAGCGGTTCCCGTCGCTCGGAGATAAGCGCATCGTCTCGATTGGAGGCGGTGTCGAACCGATGTGGAGAAGGGACGGGAAGGAGCTATTCTATCTTTCGCCCGATTATTCGATTGTCTCCGTACCGTTCGAGCCAAGCGAACCACCGCGCATCGGACAGCCCACGCCGCTGTTTCGAGCGCCCGTCAATACCTCGAGCACCCGCAATCACTACGTTGTCAGCCCCGATGGGCAAAGATTCCTGATCAATGTGGAAGACCAGAGCACCTACCTGTCGCCCATCACGGTGATGGTGAACTGGATCCAGGGACTTCCGGCCCAGTAGAACCGGCTATCGCCCGAAAGTCTATCGAGCGGGAAGCAGCGGCTTCTGGTCGGCTCTCAGCTGGTTGTCGAAAGCGATGAGTTCCGCCGCGGCTGCCGAGTAATTGGCCATCACCCAGAGCAAATCGACCGTGCCCTTGCGGCCGAACAGGCTGAGGACTTGCGCGAAAGTCTCGGAAGAAACTTTCCTCTGACCAAAAGTTTCGCGACCGAATTTGATGATGGCGGTTTCTTTCTCGCCCAGGCCCGCGGCGGGCTTTCCGTACTTGATGATGTCGATCAACTCCGGTTCGATGTGGCGAGGGTCCTTGGGATCACGGCCGTGCGTTTCCCATTGCGTCCATTCGTACTGGCAATCGAGCTCGCGCGCTGTTACCAGTACGGCGATTTCAAGCAGCCGGTTCGGCAGCCCGGTTTCGTACTTGAGATAGTGGCTGGTTGCGGCCAGAGGCTTCGCGAGTTTCGGATCCCAAACGCGCACCTCGGGCTGCTCGATTCCGACGGGCAGCTCCGATTTCCGATTGAGCTCGTCGAAAATTTTCTGGCCTTCCGCGTCCATTTGCTCACGATTTGGCAAGGGCAGGCGGTTGCGGGAGTCGGGATAGATGTCGGGCGGCAGAGGATTGGCGGCTGCCGCGGCGAAGCGGGCCGGATTCCGCGGATGGGCGATGGGAGGCAGCAGCGGTTTCTGGTCGGCTCGCAGATGATTGTCGAAAGCGGTGAGCTCGGCGGCGGCTGCGGAATAATTGCCCATCAGCCAGAGCAGGTCGATAGTGCCTTTGCGGCCGAACAGGCGCATTACATTGGCAAAGGTTTCGGAAGAGACCATTCTGGCGCCGAAGGTCTCGCGGCCGAAGGTGATGATGGCGGCTTCCTTCTCGCCGAGGCCGGTCACGGGCCTTTCGTACTTGATGATTTCGATGATGGCGGGGTCGATATGGCGGGGATCCTTTGGATCGCGGCCATGAGTTTCCCACTGCGTCCATTCATACTGGCAATCGAGCTCGCGCGCGGCGACGAGTACGGCGACCTCCAGAAGCGGGTCCGGCAAACCGGTTTGGTACTTGAGATAATGACCGACGTCGTTGGTGTCCTTCGCGAGTTTTGGGTCCCACAGACGGACGCCTGGTTGCTCGATCCCCACAGGCAGCTCGGATTTGCGGGTGAGCTCATCGAAAATCTTCTGATCTTCGAGAGACATATCTTCGCGTTTCGGCAGCGGCAGGCGATTTCTGGAATCGGGATAAACGTCCTTGGGGAGAGTGTCAGCAGTCGGGTCCGCGCTTCGCGCCGGATTCTTGCCGTGGATCGTTCCAACCAACAGCGTCGCCGCGGCGCTTGCGAGAAGCGCGACCCCCATTTTCTTCGGAACTTTCATATCTGTTCTCCCTTTGAATCGCTGCGATGTGGCGCGAATGCCTACAGATTCAGGAGCTTCCTCGCGTTTCCGGAAAGCACCATCTGCTTCTCCTGCGGCGAGAGCTGCGCGTTCCGCACGATTTGCAGGTTCAGACTGGGATTTCCGTCCGATCCCACCAGCAACCGCTCCGCTCCGAACCGCTTCACAAAGGTTTCAATGGTTCGCTCGCCGTTATAGACGCACGCTCCGGTGTCGCAGAGGATGTTTTTTCGGCGCTGCAATATCTGGGCGGCGTGCTCGCGGTCGTCCCCGGTGGTGAACGTGTCCAGGGCCACGAACGTCATGTCCGGAAACTCCTCCGCCAGAATCTCCAGCCTCCAGAGCGCTTCGTGTTCCGGCTGGCGGCAATGGATAAATGGAATCAGCTTCAGGTCGCGTGCCTGCCGCAAAAGGGGACGCATGAAGGGGTGATCGATGTTGAAGCCGGTGTACCCGTGGTGCCAGATCACGCCGCGAAACTTCAAGTCCTTGGCCATGCGTTCCAGTTCCACCAGGGAGGCCTCGCCATCGGACAATTGCACCGTCCCGAGTGCCACCGGAAAGCGGTCGGAGTGCTTCGCGATGTAATTCGCGACCAGATCGTTCATCTTCCGGGTGCTGGCAATACCCTCGGTTCTCCTGTAGGTGAATCCCGTGGTCAGGACGGACTGCTCGATGCCATTGCGGTCCAGATACTTGACGCGCTGGGCGTAGTCTTTGGCAATCACTTCGTCGGGCGAGCCGAAATCGGCAAAGTTTTCCGAAGGCGGATCGAAATGCGCATGAATGTCGAAAACCCGATCGGATGCTCCGTGCGTAGCAGAGGTTTGGGGCAGGGAAGCGGCGGATGTTATCCCGGCGGCTGCCAAGCTTGCTCCTGCAACAGTCCCCATCATTTCGCGGCGCGAAATATCCTGGCCCATGTTGGTGTCTCCTATATGAAAAGAAGCGAACGCCG
>JBEKTG010000064.1:0-11115 GCA_049516275.1 Candidatus Acidiferrales bacterium | reverse complement strand
GTCCGCAGCATGTGGTTTGCGGTGCTGATGTACAGCTGCCAGATGTTTTCGGCCTTCCACGGAGTAAGCGCCTCGGGGTTCACCGCCTTGATGTCGGCGTAGGTCAGCAGGCAGAGCATCTTCAGACGCTCCGGTGTTTCCATTTTCTCCGCGAATTGATGGACCGTGCCCGGATCAAAAATGTCCCGGCGCAGCGCTGCGCTCAGCTCCATATGACGATTGATCAGAAACAAGACCGTCTCCCGGTCGAGGTCGTCCAAATCAAGCCGGTCAAGGCAAGTCTTCGCCAAGGCGACGCTGCCGATCACGTGGCTTTCAATTTTCAGCGCCTTGCCGGTGTCGTGAAGCAAAAGGGCAAGATAGAGCAGATCCGGCTGCTCGAGTTCGTCAAGAAGCTCCGCATACCGCTGATCCCAGTTGGAATGCGATTGCCGCAGCTTGTGAAGATTCTCAATCGCCACAAAAGTGTGCTCATCCACCGTCAGCCGGTGAGAATAGTCGCGGATCACCAGCGCATCGATGCCCTTCATTTCCGGCAGGAGCAGCGTTAGCAGGCCCAGGGAATGCATGGTCCGCAACGCGTCCGCGGCATGAGGCGCTACCAGCACCTCCTGAAGGTAGTGCCATAGCTCCGCGCCTGCGGGCGGATTGGCCGCGATCGATCCCAGCACCTGCTCCATCTGCTGTTCCGTGGTGGAGCTCAGAGCCAGTCCATGCCGCGCCATGAATCGGAACATGCGCAAGGGCAGTGCCGGGTCGCTCAGCGATTCGGGCCGCTGCAAAAAGATCCTGCTGTCGACGACAGCAAACTCCGAGTTGGACAGGCGCGAGCGCAGGTTTTGAAACTGCCGGTAAAGAGAGGCGCGCGTCGCCGGGAACTCGTCTAAAAGTTGCGAGGCCACCCGGTGAATAAGGCGGGCGTGGCGGAAAAAGATGCGCATCCACTCGGAAGCGTCGAGTGGCTCTGAATTGGGTGTCCCGATTCTAAGCGCAGCCGCTTCATCCTGCGCGATCCATGCGAGGGTGTTGTCGTCGCGCCCATAGCGGAAGTGCAAAAAGCACCGCACGGACATGAGAAAAGCCAGAGCCTCTTCGAATGGCTGGCGCAACGGAGCGGGGAGCAGGGAAGCCTCCTCGGGCCAATGGCCTTTTTCTTCGATCGCGGAAATCACGGCCAGCCAGTGCGCCAGGTTGTAATCTCGCAGCCCCCCGGGACCGTCCTTGATGTTGGGTTCCAGATGAAAAACGGTGTCGCCGAACTTGTTGTAGCGGGCGCGCGTGAGGTCGGTGAGCCTCTGCACGATCAGTCGGGATTCGCGCGATACGAGTTTAGGAATCAGCTTGCCGTGAAGGCGCGAAAACAGATTCGGGTCGCCCGCCACATACCGGCAGTCCAGGAGAGAGATCGCGAATTCCACGTTGTTCGGATCGAACCGCTCGCATTCGGCCAGCGTCCGTGTCGTTGGGCTCAGCTTCAGGCGGAGGTCCCACATCTCCTGCGAGAAGGTTCGGATCGCATTCTTGAATTTCTTTTCGGTGTCTCCGCCCGCGTGGAGGAACATCAGGTCGATATCGGAATGGGGAAAAAGCCAGCGCCTGCCGAAGCCGCCCAGAGCGACCAGGGTGAAATTGCGGGGACCTTCCGTTTCGGGCGAAATTAATTCATTCCACAGCCGGCGGGCGATCGATTCCACCAGAGCCGTGCGAGCGAGCAACGCCGCCCGGCCGTCGCTGGACGCGGAGAATTCCTGCTGAATGCGCGCGGATTCCGCTGCATAAAGCTCCTTAAGTTCCATCGCCAGTGAGGGTCCGGTAGACATAGCAAGTAAATCGAATTCCTGTTCTTAGGAGCTTTTCGGCCTACAAGGATATACATTACAGCGTTTTCCACCTAATCAAGCCTTGGATAGCTCGTATTAGCGACTGGAAGGCGCCCGCTTCAAATCAAGCTAACGGTGAGTCGCGCGCTCCCGCTTGCTCTAGAGAACTCCATCGCCGCGCTCGTCATTGCGGATGCGGATGGCGTCCTCGATTTTCGAAATAAAAATCTTGCCATCCCCAATCTTGCCCGTGCGCGCCGCCACTTTGATTGCGTCCACGGCCTTTTCGGCCATCTCATCAGGGAGGACCATTTCCAGCTTGATCTTGGGGATCAGGTCGATGGTGTACTCCCGGCCACGGTAGAACTCCGTGTGCCCCTTTTGCCGTCCATGGCCCCGCGCCTCCAGTACGGTCATTCCCTCGACGCCAATTTCATGCAGCGCGTCCTTCACCGCATCCAGCTTTGACGTCTGAATGATCGCTTCAACTTTTATCATCGTTCCTTCTCGCTTCCGCTTGTTGCAAGCAATCGGTTCAGAAAGATTACGTGGAAATTGCCCGCCTCGCTAGGCCGAAGTCTCCCCGGTGTAACCCACTGCGAAAGGCGGCGGTCGGATCTCCCAGGCGTTCGGTTATCCCAAGAAAGTCGGGCTGAGTCGCACCTGCTGGAATATCGATTGCCCTCCACAGGCAATCGGCCCCGGCATTATACATGGAGGGTCAGCCTCCAGGTCGGTTGCTCTCAGAATGCAGACACCAGGTCTCAAGCGGACTTATAGCCCTGGGGATTCTTCTTGCGCCATTCCCATTGCGACCGGAGAATTCCCGCCAAATCGTACGTGGGTTTCCAGCCTAACACCGCGCGGGCTTTCTGGGCGTCGGCCACCAGCCGCGCTGGATCGCCCGGGCGCGGCGCGGCATGCCGGATGTTTATTTTATTGCCGGTAACCTGCCGCGAGACTTCGATCACTTCCAGCACTGAATACCCGTGGCCCGTTCCCAGATTGATAAAATCCGATTTGCCACCCTTTCGCAAATGTTCCAGCGCCAGGATGTGGGCATCGGCCAGATCGGCCACGTGTACATAGTCGCGAATGCAGGTTCCGTCCGGAGTCGGATAATCTTTGCCGAACACCGCGACCTCCGATTCCGCGCCGGCGGCGGCCGCCAGGACGTTTGGCACCAGATGCGACTCCGGATCGTGGAATTCGCCGCGCAACTCCGTCGCCCCTGACGCGTTGAAGTACCGGAGCGCCACAAATTTCAGTCCGTAGGCGTGGTCGTAGCTTTCAAGCAATCTCTCCATCGTGAATTTCGACCACCCATAAGGATTTTTAGGCCATTGAGGGCAACTCTCCGAAATCGGCATCTGTTCGGGCTCGCCATAGGTGGCGCAAGTGGAGGAAAAAACCACGCGCCGGATATTGGCCTTGAGCAGCGAACCCATCAGGGCGACGCCCTCTTCCACGTTGTTTTCGAAGTATTTCGCGGGTTCCACCACCGATTCGCCCACGTAGGCCAGCGCTGCGAAGTGGACGCATGCCTCGATTTCGTGCTCCTTTGCAATGCGCGCGATCAGGCCGCGATCGCCTATACGTCCCTGATAGAAGGGCACATCGCGGTCGAGGGCTTCCCTATGGCCGCGAACGAGATCGTCGAGAACCACCACCTGTTCCCCTTTGGCCCTCAAACGCTCCACGGTGACGCTGCCGATATACCCTGCCCCGCCCGTTACCAGTATCTTCATCGAACTCCATTCAAATCCGGATTTATCGCCGGCACCATTATGCCGTCAGCCGGTCCGCAGCCACATTCTCAGCACTGCAATTCGGCTTAAAAGATAAACAAGGCATCATATGGCGGCAACATGATCGGTCAGGCCAAGGGCCGGCGGATTACCCTACAGTCATAACAAGTGGCCGGTTTTAGGGAAGATAGCAGGCGTATTTGCTTTGCTCGCCCCTCGAATCCCTGATGCGTTCCATAGAATCTTTTCGTAGTACCGCCCCCTGCCCGCTTGCTAGAGTACGGGGATGGCCTCCATCCCATCGCCCACCGTGCGTCATGGTTTGTTTGAAGGCTACGAAACTGGGAATTTCTACGATGAGATGTTTGTCGCGCCAGGAGAGCCGCGTCCTCACTATGCCAAGCTTTTCCAGAAGCTTGGCGCCATGGCTCCGGCGCAGTTCGAAGAGCGCCGCAAACTCGCGGATCTTTCGTTTTTGATCCAGGGCATCACGTTCACCGTCTACAGCGACGGCCAGGGCACCGAGCGGTTGTTTCCCTTTGACCTGATTCCCCGGATTATTCCCCATTCCGAATGGGAACGCATCGACCGGGGCCTCGCCCAACGCGTCGTGGCGCTCAATCTCTTCCTCCAGGACGTTTACGGCAAGCAGCGCATCTTCAAGGACCGCCAGATTTCCCGTTCGCTGGTCTATTCCTGCCCGCATTTCCGTCGCGAAGTAATTGGAATCGAGGTCCCGCGCGGAATTTATACCCATATCTGCGGCATCGACCTTATACGCGATTCGAAAACTGGTGAATTTTGCGTGTTGGAAGACAATGTCCGCACGCCCAGCGGCGTTTCCTACGTTCTGGAGAATCGCCTCGTCATGACGCGGACCCTTCCGGATGCCTTCCAGGCCGGCGAGGTCCTCCCCGTTCACCATTATCCCAATGAACTGGCGCGCATTCTGCGCAGCCTCTCTCCGCGTGGCGAGGACGATGGCGAAATCGTCCTGCTTACACCGGGCATCTACAACAGCGCCTATTTCGAGCACAGTTTCCTGGCGCAGCAGATGGGCATCGAGCTCGTCGAGGGACGAGACCTCATTGTCGACGGCGGTATCGTCTTCATGAAGACGATTCACGGGCTGAAACGCGTCGACGTGATCTACCGCCGCGTCGATGACGATTTCCTCGATTCGCTCACCTTCCGCTCGGACTCCATTCTGGGCGTTCCCGGGTTGATGGGCGCCTACCGCGCCGGCAATGTCGCGCTGGCGAACGCGGTCGGGAACGGCGTCGCCGACGACAAAGCAATCTACGCCTACGTTCCCGACTTTATCCGCTATTACCTCGGCGAAGATCCGATTCTCAGAAGCGTGGAAACCTATATCTGCGCCCGCCCGAAGGACCTGGATTATGTTCTCGGTCATCTCCCGGAACTTGTCGTGAAGGCGGTTGGTGAGTCCGGTGGCTACGGGATGTTGATCGGACCGAAGGCGGAAGCCAAAAAGATCGAGGAGTTCCGTCAACGTATCCTGGCCAATCCCCGGAACTATATTGCTCAGCCGGTCATCGCGCTCTCGCGCGTGCCTTCGTACGACCCTGCAACGAGAACCGTCGGAGGGCGGCACGTCGATTTGCGCCCGTACTGTCTATACGACGGCAAGCACGTGACGATCGTGCCCGGCGGCCTCACGCGCGTTGCGCTGCAGCGCGGCTCCCTGGTGGTGAATTCCTCTCAAGGCGGCGGCAGCAAAGACACCTGGGTTCTGCGGGGAGAGGAATAATGCTCTCCCGCATAGCAGAGTCCCTTTTCTGGCTGGCGCGCTACATCGAGCGCGCCGAAGACACCGCGCGCATTCTCGACGTGAATTACCACATGCTTCTGGAACAATCCCAGTCTTACCGTTTGCGCTGGGAGCCGCTGATCGTCATGGCCGGCGAGGAAAATCGCTTTAGCCAGCTGTACGGAGAAGCCAACGCCGAGAATGTCTTCGACTTCCTTGCTTTCCGCCAGGACAATCCCAGTTCGATCGTTCAATGCATCGCCAAAGCGCGCGAAAACGCCCGCACCATCCGCGACCGTATTTCACGCGAAATGTGGGAAGACATCAACGGCCTTTACTACAACGTGGCGCGCTTTAATCCCCGGGATGAAATTGCCGCGGGTCCGCACCGCTTTTGCGACGAAATAAAATTCGGCGCGCACCGCTTTCACGGCGTCACGGACGCGACGATGCCGCACGACGAGGGTTGGCAGTTTCTCCGCATCGGCTGGTCGCTCGAGCGCGCGGAGATGACGGCGCGTCTCGTTGACGTGCAGTATCAGAATCTGCTCGAAGAACTCCCCGCCGTGGGCAGCGCCGATAATCATCAGTGGATGGCGGTCCTGCGCTCGGTGGGAGCCTCCGAGGCTTACCATCGCCAGTATCATTCCTCGATCGAGCCCGAAAAAGTAGCCGAAATGCTCATTCTTCATCCCCTGCATCCGCGCTCGATCCGGTTCAGCACCAGCGAGGTGCGTTCGGGCCTGCGTGCGCTCAGCGGAACGGGCGCCGACTCCTACGCCAACGAGGCTGAACGCTTTGCCGGCAAGATCGTTCAGCGGCTGAGTTACGACAAAATGAGCGAAATCTTCAAGCAGGGTCTTCATGGGTACCTGGAGGAACTCTTGGGCATGTGCGGAGCAATCGGCGACGACATCGCCCGAACCTATTTCTACTACGCGGTGGTGGCATGAACCGCTACAGACTGGTTCATACCACGGAATTCCTCTACGACGGCCCCGTGTCCGAGAGCTATAACGAAGTTCGCCTGCGGCCGATCCACGATGAAAAGCAAAGCTGTCTGTCGTTTCGCCTCACCACCACTCCGGGTTCCCGGGGCACCGCCTATCGGGACGCCTATGGCAATTGGGTCCACCAGTTCAATGTGCTTCCCGAGCATCGCCGCCTGAAGGTCGAAGCGGAATCGGTAGTGCTGTCTCACGATTCTTTCGACGTTCCCGGCGAAGCGCAAACACTCCTCGAATTCGATTCGAACAAGCCGCATATCGACGAAGAATATTTCGACCTGGTGGCCGCGACCGGATACGTACCCCACCTGAAAGAGCTTCAGCCGCTCGTCGAAGCTTCTCAGCAGGCCAGCGATGGAACCGTAAAAGGATTCGCGCAGGCCGCTTCGAACCTGATCCACGAACAATTCAAATACGTGAAGGGCGCCACGCATGTTCTCTCCTCCATTGAGGATGCCCTCACCCTCCGCGCGGGGGTCTGCCAGGACTTTGCCCATCTTTTGCTCGGGGTCGTCCGGATGCGGGGAATTCCGGCTCGCTACGTTTCAGGCTACCTTGTGCCGGGAGGCGGCAACGGCGCGTATTCGAAACAGGAAGAAGTGATCGGGGGACAGGCTTCCCACGCCTGGGCTGAAGTGATGATTCCGGATCAGGGCTGGACGGGGTTCGATCCCACCTTGGGCAAGCCCGTGGGCTTGAGGCACGTGAGGATTGCTTACGGGCGCGATTACGGCGATGTCGCTCCTGTCCGCGGCGTTTACAAAGGCAGGGCAGGGCAGCGGCTTTCGGTTGATGTCTGCGTTCGCCCCGTTCTGGACGATGCAGGTCATGAGCGTCTCAACGAAACAACCGCAGGTCCGCCCCCGCCTCCCTCCGTCATCGAGCGTCCCCAGCAACCCGCTCAACAGCAGGAGCAGCAGCAACAACAGCAATAGTTTAGTTTTTTGGGAAAGTAGGAGTAAGAGCGGCTACTGTACGCGTTCGTGTGCGTAGCCCGCTGCGTCCAGCGCTGCTTCGATTTCCGCGATGTGGTCCGGTCCGCGTGTTTCCATCGTGATGTCGATCACCGTATCGCCCAGCACCACGCCGTAATAGGCGCGGTCGTGGCGTGTTTCGATGATGTTTGCTTTGTGTTCGGCGATCACCGTGGCGAGCCGCTGCAGTGCGCCGGCATGATCCGGCAAGTGAATGCGGATCCGCAGCAAGCGCCCGTCCTTCACAAGGCCGCGCTCGATGATGCGCGAAAGCAGCGTCACGTCGATGTTCCCGCCGCTGACCAGGACTCCCACGTTCTTCCCGCGCATCGGGATCTTATCGTTCAGCACCGCCGCTGCCCCCACGGCTCCGGCGCCTTCGGTGAGCGTCTTCTCTTTTTCGAGCATCGCGAGAATCGCGTTGGCGATTTCTTCGTCGTCGACCGTGACTACGTCATCCACATACTTTTCGGCCAGCGGAAACGTGACGTCGCCCGCACGGCGCACCGCAATGCCATCGGCGATCGTCTTGTTGGCCGGCAACGTCACCAGCTTATGCTGCTCGAGCGCCGCCTTCATCGAAGGCAATTTGGAAGTTTGGACCCCGATCACTTTGATTCTGGGATTCGTTTCTTTCACGGCACACGCCACCCCGGCAATCAGCCCCCCGCCGCCCACTGGGACGATCACGGCGTCCAAATCGCTGTTTACCTCCAACATCTCGAGCCCGATCGTCCCTTGCCCAGCGATCACCGCTTCATCGTCAAATGGGTGGATGAAGGTGAGATTGCGCTCGTGGCAGCGGCGCATCGCTTCGTGGCACGCTTCGTCGTAATTCGCGCCTACCAGCACAACTTCGGCGCCGTAGCCGCGCGTCGCGGACACCTTCGTGATCGGGGTCGTCAGCGGCATGCAGATTTCGGCGGCAATGCCGCGCTTGGTGGCGTGATAGGCGACGGCTTGCGCGTGGTTTCCCGCCGACGCCGCAATCACTCCGCGCTGGCGTTCCTCCTCCGTGAGCAGAAGAATCTTGTTCAACGCGCCGCGTTCCTTGAACGCGCCGGTCATCTGCAGATGGTCGAGCTTGAAAAAGATGGAATTGCCCGTGAGCTTGGAAAATGTCTCGGAGCGCACGAAGGGCGACAGATATATCGAATCGCGTATGCGTTCGCGCGCCTCGCGGATGGCCTGAATCGTCAGCAAATCGAATCTCCCGATTGTTTCCGGTGCGGACCATTGTATCCGCAATTACGATTACGTGAACCATTCTCGCGCCGGGAAATTGCTTTCGGCGCACTCCGTCCCGACGTCATCATTTCATTTCCCGGCGGAAGATTTTAAGCCGAAGGCGCGGGAATGAAACTCCAGCGAGGCGGGAAAATGCTCGGCAAAATAAGTCCAGTCATGCCCGCCGGGATAGAGATGAAATTCATGAGGAATGTTCTTAGCGACCAGAAGATTGTGGAACGCCTGCGCTCCGCCGTCGAACCCGAACAGGTCTTCCGTTCCGCAATCGAAGTAAATCGCCATGCCCGTAGGATGCGCGCCCTCTTCCACCAGAGTGAAAGGGTTGTTGCGGTCCCAGAAGGCGCGGTCGAAGGGTGACCCGAAGGCCCCACCCATCACTCGCGCGAGGCCTTCACTTTGAGGATCGGATGCTTGCACCGCCGGTAGTTTCGCCACGAGAGCGGCGCTGTGAGCGCTGACGGATCCAAACAGTTGCGGATAACGGAAAGCGAAGCGCAGCGCCCCATAACCGCCCATGGAAATGCCGGTGATGCCGCGTGTCCGGCGCTCGGCTTGAATCCGGTAGTGGCTCTCGATGAAAGGCAGGAACTCGCGGATGAAAAAATCCTCGTAGCGAACTTTGCCGTCGCGCGAGTTCACGTAGAAACTGCGGTCCGCGCTGGGCGTCACAATCACAAAATCGCCGATCTGTTTCTGCTCCCAGAGATTTTCGATCAGGTTCCACCCGCCGGCGTCGAGCAGCGTCTGTGAGCTTTCGCCCAAGCCGTGCAGAAAATACAGAACGGGAAATTTGTGCGCTTGATCCGAATCGTAACTCGGTGGCAGGAAGACGCAGTACGAAACGGGATGGGCGAGAATTTTGCTCGCGAGAGAGCGGCAATCGGTGCGACCGGCACCGAAAATAGCGCCCGCCGGCGCCGCCAGCAGCAACAAGCCCAATGCGAGTCCCCGCCAGGTGATTCGCCAAAATCTACTCATACCGCAGGGCCTCGACGGGGTTGAGGCGTGCAGCTCGGGAAGCAGGGTAAAGCCCGGCGGCGAGGCTCACGGCAATAGAGAACGCGATGGCAGCCCCCACCATCCACCACGGCACCGATGAAACTTTCAAGGGCGGCAACGACTGCCGCCGCAGGTACGTATTCGTCGCGAAGTTCATCCCGAACCCGATCATCCAACCGATGGCGACTCCCAGCAGCCCGCCAATCAGCCCCATCACTCCCGCCTCCACAAAAAACAGCTTGCGGATGTCGCCATCGGCTGCTCCCAGCGCTTTCAACACGCCAATTTCGCGACGGCGCTCCAGAATCGCCATCACCAGCGTGTTGATGATCCCGAGCGAGGCCACAATCAGCGCGAGACTCCCGAAAATTCCCATCAGCAGGTCGAACACGGCGAATACCTGGCGGAGGTTGCTCGTCGCGTCCAGCAGGGAATAAGTCGCAAACCCCATCGGCTTGATCGCATCCTCCACGTCCTTCACTACTGCGGGACTCTTCACGCGAACCGTGAGGCTTTGATAAGCGTTTCTTCCGGGACGCGCGCCGAGCATCGTCCTGAAATCGTTCGTCTGCGCCACCCGAAGCTTCTCCGCCACCTGCAACGGAATCATCACGCGCCCGCGCCCGACGCCCCCGAATCCACTCGCTGGCTCGGTCTCGACAATCCCCACGATCCGCAACTTTTCTTCGCGCGGCACCACCGAAAATCCCCCGGAGAGACCCGCATCGTCGGCCCCGTTCGTATTCGCACGCCCGTTATTCGCCTCAGGCTCCGCGGGCAAGGCCTGGCGCTCCGCATAGCGCAGGACCAGTTCCTTCCCGATCAGCGAACTCGTCACGGGCGAAAGCTGGCGCGCAAATTCAATCTGGAGGATCGCTTCGTCCGCGGCTGGGCCGGAAAAGAATGTCCCGGTCATGCCGTCGTAGGCGCCGCTGCGCTGCCCGGATTCCGGCACACCGGCCACAACCGTCGAATAAGGGACGCCGCCATAACGAATCTCGGTCGGAAAGCGGATCTCCGGATACACTTCGACCACATTCGGCAGGCGCTGCAGCGCCTTTCTTGCCTCGTCATCGAGAGGGCCTCCCGGAACGGAACTCCCGTCGTTATCCTGCGCCCGGCGTCCGAAGCCGCGAAAGTTGGTGCGTGGCGCCACGATGATCGCGTCGAACAGGCCGGACCGGGATAAGCGCTGGTTAGCCATCTCCTGTAATCCCACGCCGAGAGAAAGCATTGCCACGAGCGATGCGACGCCCACGCCGATCCCAAGCGTGGTCAGCGAATTTCGCAGCAGGGCCTCGCGCAAATTCCTCCACGCTAGTTCGGTCAGGTCGCGGAATTTCACTTGGATTCTCCGTCGCTCACCAGTTTGCCGTCCTTCATCAGGATCATTCGATGCGCGAAGCGCTCGGCGCGTGGCTGCTCATGCGTCACCATCACGATCGTCATGCGCAGCGATTCGTTGATTTCGCGCAGGAGATTCATGATCTCGTCTCCCGTCGCGCTATCGAGGTTACCGGTGGGCTCGTCGGCCAGAAGTATCGTGGG
>JBEKTG010000063.1:0-11169 GCA_049516275.1 Candidatus Acidiferrales bacterium | reverse complement strand
TCCTCGGGATAAATATTGAGGCCCTCGGGCGTGACGATTACGTTTTTCCTTCGGCCTTTGAAATAGAAATTTCCCGAGGGATCGCGTTCGGCGATGTCGCCGGTGTGAAACCATCCGTCCTGGTCGAGTACGGGGCTTACGCCGGAATCTTTCCAGTAGCTGCGCGCTACGTTTTCTCCTCGAACCAGAATTTCTCCGTCGCTTGCCAGGTTGACCTCCAGGCCCGGGAGCGCTTTGCCGATCGAGCGGCGGCCCAGACGGAAAGGGTGATTGAGGCTGACGAGCGAGGTTGTTTCGGTGAGGCCGTAGCCTTGAATCACCGCGTAACCGAGACGGCTCCAGAATGTTTCCGCTTCTTCCGGGAGCGTGGCGCCCCCCGAGATTATCGCCCAGAATTTCCAGCCGAGGCGGCTGTGGATCGATCGGAAGCGCCACCAGCGGCGAAGAAAGCGCTCGTTCGCGGCGGCTTCGAAATCTTGGCGGAATCGTTCGAGCCGGCCTGCGCTTGCCAGGTCCCGTTCGATTTGATCGCGGAGGGATTCGATCAGGCGTGGCACGGTTACCAGCACGGAGACGCGTTCGTCATGAATGCTGCGCAGAATTTCCGAGGGATTCAGGGTTTCGAGAAAAACAGATGTGGCGCCCACTATCTGCGGAATAAAAATTCCTAGCAGCTGGCCGAAGACGTGGCTCAGCGGCAGCAGGTCCAGAAAGCGCAAGGGGTGGAAAATGCGTTCGTAGCGGCGATAACGATTGACTTCCTTTTCGATGGGTTCCAGATTCGCGAGCAGATTGGCGTGGGTGAGGACGACGCCGCGCGGCTCCGCCGTGGTGCCCGAGGTGAACACAATCTCGACGAGATCGGTGCGGTCGAGCACGGCGGGCGCGAAGTCCTCCACCGGCCCCGACGCTTCACCCAGGTCTTCGAGGGCGATTGTCGCGATAGGCAGATCGAGCGTGGGCAAACCGCGGGCCGCTACCGCGAGGCGCGCGCGGGACTGCTGCGCAACGCGCCGGGCGAACGCCGGGTCTGCGATTGCGTCCATGGGCACAACGACTACGCCGCAAAAGAGGCAGCCGAGAAAGGCAGCGATCCATTCGCCGGAGTTTTCTCCCCAGAGGAGGACACGGTCCCCTTTCGCGATGCCGAGCGATCGGAGACGCGCCGCGAAATGCGACGCCGAGTCGAACAGGCGCGCGTACGGCCAGCGAACGGTTCGATAGCCGCGCCGGAAGGCGACGGCGGGTTCGCTGGGCGGCCGCGAATCCTTGCGGAAGTATTCGAGAACGGATTGCCGGGGCATCGCCCCTTGAGTTTCGCTCATCCGCGCGGCGGAAGGAAACTGCCGGTATGCGGGAAAAGGCCCGGCAGGGATGAGCTGCCGGGCCTTCCGTGAATCATGAAACGCTCAGGGAGTTAGCGGGCTGGTTCCTGTTGCTGCTGTTCGCCCTGCTGCTTGGCCAGATCGGCCTTGGCGGGATCGGCTGCGATTCCGATCGAGGGCTTCTGGTAGCGAGTGAGATAAGGCATGAAGGGTGTGACCTCAAAGGGCATCTTCTCGCGGGCGGAAAGCAAAGGAATCGGCTTAGCCTTGAGCAGTTCGACGTGGTCGGTCCAGGGATCGAGCTTCACGCGGGCGCCTAGCGGAAGAGCCGAAACCTGGTCGACCTTGTCGCGGTCGAGTTGCGGGGCGGAATTGATCAGCTGCGTGTACACGGAGACGCGATTCCCGAGGCGCGGGTTGATGAGCGCGTTCAGAGACTTCGAATCCGCGTCGAGTTCCTTGAGGAAAAGGCCGGCGGTTGCAAGCTTGTCTTTGTACGGCGAGTTCTTGAGCAGCTCGACCGCCTTCTGATTGGCCGTCTGCACCTGGTCGGGATTGTCGCGGAAGGAGAAATGGCTGAGAGCTTCGACGGTGGAAACATTGGTGGTGTCGTTGAAACCCCATTGATCGGTGGAAGGCTTGGTGACGATGATATTCGCAAGTTCCTGGGCCAGCATCGTGGCGAGGCTCGCTTCATCGGGAAGAACGTCCAGCAAACCGCGGCTGAGCACAATCGTGTGCCCGATCGAGAAAGATTCGAGCGTACCGGTGAGCAAAATGCGGCAGTGAACTTCCGGCTCCACGTCGAGATTATTGGTGACTTCGAGATTGTTGACGACGGTCTCGAGAACCTTGTCGACCTCACCCGTGGGAGCCAGCAATCCAACGCGCTGGAGCCTGTCGAGAACGTTTACTTCGGCCTGGTGCTGCCATTCGCGCTCGGCTTCCACCGGGGAACGATCCTGCTGCTGCGCGCCAGCCTGATCCTGAATCGCGTTGGGCGATTCAATGGTGAGTTCGCTGAACTCCTCCTGCGGGCTGGTGGCCTTCAGGTCATAACCCCAGAGGCGGGTTTGCGATTTGAAGCGGATGTTATTGCCGAGAAAATCCTTGAGTTCGGATTCCTGGCTGAACACGAACGCGGGAAGCCAGAGGCCGGGCGCCACGTTGAGTCTCCAGCTATCGAAGTGCAGGTTAAAGCCGTTGATCCCGGCAACGGGCGTGTAGATGCCGTTGAAACGGACGATGGTGTAATTCTGATCTTCAGCCCAGAAACGGCCCTTGAAGCGGCCTTTCCCTGATTTCGGGAGGGGAGTCACGTCAAACACCACGCAGCGCACATCGCCCAGGAATTCGCGGCGGACGTAGTCGAACTGGTAGTGCTGGCGATCCAGCCCGTTCATATCGATATAAACCATCTGAAGGAAGCCATCCGGAACGTAGGAAGAGCTGAAATAGCTTCCGAGGTGGGCGATGGGGTTCAGGTCGTCGAGCTTGCCTTTTTTGGTGCCGGAGAGCATGGAATTATCCACCACGCCCTTGGAGAGATTGGCCTGGCCCAGGAAATAGTGGTCGTGGATGGGTACCGCCCCCATGTCCTTATCAGGCTTCATGTCCTGAATATAGGTTTCGATGATGGGGTTGTAGCGGCGAATCGTGGCGATTTCATCGTGCTCGCGGGCAATGATGCGATCGACGGCCTGATTCACCGTGGTGACCGGAGACACTGTGGCGGGAGTTTCCGCCTTCGGCTCCGTTTGCACGGCCGTCTGATTCTGCGCGGAAAGCGTTCCGCCAAGAGCGGCCATCAAAGCTACAGAAAAGAAAAAATTCTTTGCCTTACCCATTCCAATCCCCCCTCAGTATGCCAAAGCAAAAGTTATGTGGACGATGGCGTTTGCATCCACCGGTTGGCCTTCTTGTTGTGCCGGACGGAAGCGGATCTCGCGCGCGGCCGACTCGGCGGAATGGTCGAGGCCGTAGCCAAGTCCCTGGACGACGCGCTCAACCTTCACTTCGCCGGAAGCGGCAAAAATCACCTGCAACAGAACTTCTCCTTCAATCTTCTTGGCGCGGGCTTCGTCTGTATATTCCGGCTTGGGCTTGAAAAGAATCTCCACCGGCTTGGAATTCGACACGGCGGCGGTCTGCTTCACCCTCGGCCCTGCCACCACCGCATGCTCGTCGGCAAAAGCGCCCTGCTGCACGGTACCATGGCTGCCGGTGCCACCTGTTCCGATAGCAACACCGTTGCCAAATCCCGTGCTGGTGACGGTGCCTTTAGCGCCCTTGGCACCTCCGGTCCCATTCCCCTGGCCTGCGCCGGCCGGAAGATCGTAAGAGCCCAGCTGGGCGATATTCGGGTTGCGATCGGTCTTGCCGTTCGACGCCACGCCGTTCGGATCGCCGAAGCCGCCGGTCTGAACGTCCTCCCGAGGCTTTTTCAGAGTGGGGATGGCGGAACTCCCCAGCGAAATCGGGGGGTTGGGATCAGGAAAGGCCTTGGCCAGCTGCGTGGGATCGGGAACGGGAGCTTTTTTGGCGACCTTGGCGACCGGCGCCGTAATCACGGGGTTGTAGATTTTCGGTTTTGGGACTTCGATTTCAACCGGTTTGGGAATCTCTTTGACGATCTGCCTTTTTATCACCGGCGTAGGCTTGGGGGGCGGCTGGGGCTTCCACGCCTCGATGTGCGGAGCTTCGAGCGGCATCACCCAGTAAGTCCGGACAGCCTCGAGCTTCTGAGGCATGAGCATGGGGAGTACGACCACGATTGCGACCGCGAGGCACTCCAGGACGAAACCGACTCCAAACGAACCCCAGCGCTTCTCTCCATCTGGAAGCAGCGATTCGTTGAAAACGGCGCCGTTCGATTTACGTACCATTTTTCACCCTAGCGAAGTTCCCAAGTTGAGCTGCGCGCGGAGACAAAAATAGCGCACTACCTTAGTACTAGAGCAAAGGGCGGAGCGTGAATAGGTCTCAGGTACTATTCTAGGCTCAGTAGTGCCGAAAGCGATAACCCAATTCAAACGATGCGCTATGACCGTGGGATGCACTTCCACACGTTAAACCCGCCTCAGCGCGGGGAGTTGCACGCCGGGCTGTGCGTTCACGGGCCTGGATACAGGCTTGATCTTCCGACAACGGGAGCTAAGCCGGAATACGGGGAATCATTGATAGGAAATCGTGAAGAGCCGGTAGCCAAAAAAAGGGCACGGGGTGTAACCCCGTGCCTTTTTCGACCTAACTGTTGTGTGAAGCGCCCTGCTTAGTGAGTTTCCACCACCAGGAAACGCGTAACGCCTCCCTGATTGACCAGAAGGAGCACGGGCTGGCCGTTCGATCCCGCCAGAGCGCGCTTGTATTCGTCCACGTTGTTGACGGACTTGCGGTTGACTTCCTGAATCACCATCCCGCGATCCAACCCGACTGACGCCGCGGCGCTGGAGGGGTCCACCTGAGTGACGACGACACCCTTCGTGCCGGCCGGCAGTTGGAGCTGCTGAGCCAAGTCGGGAGTCACATTCTGCACCTCGACGCCTTCGAGCGCGCCTTCGGAGTTTTCTCCCGGCCCTTCCTTCTCCGCCTGCTCCGGAAGTTCGCCGAGATTTACGGTGACGTCCTGCGACTTGCCATCACGCCAGATCTTCATCCTGGCCGAAGACCCGGGGGCCATTTGCGAGATCTGCACCTGGAGCTGGTTGGCGGCTTCGATGGGCTGGCCATTCAATTCGAGCACGACGTCGCCCTTCTTGAGGCCCGCCTTGGCGGCAGGCGTATCGGGAGACACGTCGCCAATGAGAACGCCCCCGCCCTGGTTGAGCCCAAACTGGTGGGCGAGGCTGGGGGTGACATCCTGAATGTGGACGCCCAAATAGCCGCGCACGACTTTGCCGTGCTCGACGATTTGATTCATCACGTTATGCGCCATGTTAATGGGTATCGCGAAGCCGATGCCCTGATTGCCGCCGCCCTCACCCGACAGGATGGCGGTGTTGATGCCGATCAGGCTGCCGTGAAGGTCGATGAGCGCGCCGCCGGAATTGCCGGGGTTGATCGAGGCATCGGTCTGGATGAAGTCTTCATAGTTCTCGATGCCGAGACCGCCGCGTCCCGTGGCGCTGACGATGCCCATGGTGGCCGTCTTGCCGATTCCGAAGGGGTCGCCGATCGCGAGCACGATGTCTCCCACCTGCATCCGCGAGGAGTCGCCGATAGGCAGGGTGGGAAGACCGGTGGCATTGATCTTGACGACCGCGACGTCGGTCTTGGGGTCGGTGCCGACGACTTTGCCGGCAAATTCACGATTGTCGCTGAGGAACACCTTGATGTCGGTTGCGCCGTCAATCACGTGGTTATTGGTGAGGATCGTGCCGTCGGAAGTGACGATCACGCCCGAGCCGAGGCTTTGTTCTCTCTCCGAGCGCGGTTGCTGCTGTTGCTGGCCAAATTGGTTGCCGAAAAATTGCCGGAAGAAGGGATCATTGAACAATGGCGAATTCTCGCCTTTGTTCTTCACAACTTTCGAGGAGCTGATGTTTACGACCGCCGGCAAAACGGGTTTGAGGATCGATGCGAAGCCGTTGGGCAAAGTGCCCAAAAGGACAGGGTTGGTATCGTGTGCGACGGTTACGTTCAGAGTGGGCGCGCCGAATACCGTGCTGCCTCCCCAATGCCGCAGGCCGATATCCAACACCACGCCACCGATGATTGCCGCAAGGACCACGACCGTGGCCACCCAGCGGCGGATACGAAATTCGCTGCTGCTCATAATTCTTTTCTCCTTTGGTCCGGAAACTGCCGCTGGCAGCCCGGTCATAGGCTATTGGACGTGACCCGCGAGTTTTCGTTTTCTATACGGGCCGCAAAGACGGACGGTTTGAGTAAAAGGTCAAAGTTCCTCGTTCCAGCGTGTTACCAGCTCATCAGCGATCGCGAGCATCTAAACGACTTACCATCGAGCCACGAACGACACGCCGCTAACGCTACATCTGGTAGATGCGCCAGAGCCATCAAAAGCGTCAATAGGGCAATATCCGAGGTTACCTCATTTTAACGGCGGATGTCTCCGTTTCGGCGGAACTCCGCCAGCCAGCAAACCAGCTGATCGTTGGATAGCCGGTCAGCTAATCAGGCGCGCGATGAAAAACGCCGCCGCGGCTGCCAGGCCGCCTACGATCACTGTCTGTGCGCCCGCACGCCAGGGACTGACGCCCGTATAGTGGCCCTTGATCGATCCGAAAAAGAGCAGCGCGAGCAACGTGACGCCCACGGAAACCCAGAGGGCCGAGTGAACCTGTTTCATCACGATGTAGGGTGCGAGCGGAACCAGGCCTCCCACTATGTACGACAGGGCAATCGTTGCGGCACTTCGGCCGGCGCGAGCGGGATCGGGCTCCTCCAAGCCAAGTTCGAAGCGCATCATGAAATCGACCCAGCGGCTCTGGTCCGACGTGATGGCAGCGACGATGGGCTCCATTTGCGCGGGAGAGAGTCCGTAGTCGCGAAAAACCTTCACAACTTCTTCCGTTTCGACGTCGGGGAGCTCGACCGTTTCCCTGATTTCACGGAGGCGCTCGGAGGCGTAGTGCTCGGAGTCCGTCTTCGCGGCGAGGTACCCGCCCAAACCCATGGCAATCGAACCAGCGGCAATTTCGGCGAAGCCCGCCGTAACGACGATCGCGGTGGAAGCCACCGCGCCGGTTAGTCCGGCGGCGAGCGCGAATGGCACGGTGAGCCCGTCCGACATTCCAATGACGATATCGCGGACGGCGGCCGAGGCGGTGAAGTGGCGTTCGACGTGTTCAGCAGCTGGCATCGTGGCTCCCAGAAGGCGATCTCAGGAAATTTTCGCGCCGGCTCCGCGGTTTGCGGCCAGGCGCGTATAATTATGGGGCAGGAACCGCAATTCAGGAGGTACATTATGTCCCAAGCCGCTGGACAATCTGCAGGACAAGGAGCCGCACCTCAGATGACGCAAACGTTGCCGCCTCTCCCATATTCCTTCGACGCACTCGAACCATACATTGACGCAAAAACGATGGAGATCCACCACGACAAGCACCATGCCGCGTACGTGACCAACCTCAACAAGGCGCTGGAGGCGCATCCGGACCTTCAGAAACTTTCCGTGGAGGAACTTCTCGCGCAAATCGGCAAGGTCCCGGAAAACATCCGCACGGCCGTTCGCAATAACGGCGGCGGGCACATGAACCATTCGATGTTCTGGAAAATCATGAAGAAGGGCGGGGGCGGCGAGCCTGGCGGCGATCTTGGAAACGCCATCAAGTCGACGTTCGGCAGCTTCGCCGATTTTAAAACGAAGTTCAATCAGGCGGCCACCACGCGCTTCGGCTCCGGCTGGGCCTGGCTGCTCTTCCGCGACGGCAAGCTGGCGATCGAGTCGTCCGCGAACCAGGACAATCCCATCATGGATGGCGGCAAGGCGTTTTTCGGCCTCGATGTGTGGGAACACGCCTACTACCTGAAATACCAGAACCGCCGGCCTGAATACATCGAGGCCTGGTGGAACGTCATCAACTGGGACCAGGTCGCCGAGAATTATTCCCACGCGAAGTAAACCGGTTAGTTGCACCTTCGCAGAAACCTTGCAGGTTCGCGGAGGCGGTTGTATGAGCCGCCTCCGCTTTTTTCTTCTTCTAGTTTAACTTCCAGGAAACAAGCGGTGCTCGAGAGCGAGAATTCCCATGCTCGCTAGCGTGGTGAGCAGGGTGATCACCAGCCCCACGCGTGTAAACTGCCAAAACGATATAAAAACGCGTTTCCCGGCCTGCTGCAGCACGATCAAATTCGCGACCGAACTGAGAGGAGTCGCATTCCCCGCGAGCGTGCTGGAGCTCGCCACAACGAGCCAGATGAAATGGCTGTCGGGGAACGAGGCGACAATCGGCTTGAACAGAAGCACCGCGGGGACGTTGCTCACGAGGTTGGAAAGAATCAGCATCAGCCCGTTCACGCCGACAAGCTGCTTCTCAAAGCTGCCTTCAAACGCGTGATGGAATCGCGCAATTAACAAATCGGCGGCGCCCGAGGCCTGAAAGCCGTGGACAACCACGAAGAGCGCGCTGAAGAAGAGCAGCAGTTCCCAATCGAGACGCTGGTAGACGTTCTGAGCCTTGACGCGGCCGATCACCAGGATGAAAGCACCCACAGAAATCGCGACTAGCGGAAACGAATAACCGGCGATCCAGAAGACAATCACGAGTAATGACGCCACCAAACACTTTGCCATCAGCCTGCGGTTGAGCGTGACCGGGACGGGCGCAGGCTCACGAGTAAATGGCTGGCGGAGGATGTCATGCCTGAAGAACGCGGCCAGGACGGCCACGTTAATCACCAGACCGACCAGCGCCACGGGAGCCAGATGCGCGAGAAACCCTAGAAACGAGAAATGTGCTGAAATTCCCACAAGCGCGTTCTGGGGATTGCCGGTGACGGACATGACGGAGCCTACGTTCGAAGAGGACGCCACGGCCAGCAAGTATGGCAGCGGGGGAATTTTCAATCGTTCGGTAACCACCAGGACGATCGGCGTGAGGACGAGGCAAATCGTATCGTTCACGAAGAAGGCTGCCAATATCCCGCAGGTGAAAACCAGAAGGGCGAGTAGCTGAAAGCGGGTCCGAGCCACTCGCGCCACGTGGATCGCTACCCAATCGAAGAAACCCGATATCTGGAAATGCGCGACCAGGATCATCATGCCCAGCAGAAAGATCAGCGTGTTCCAGTCGATGATTTTGTAAGCTTCGTCGAGCGACAGAACGCGAGCCAGGACCATGGCGACCGCGCCGCAGAAGGCGGCCGCGGTGCGGTCCAAATGGCTTCCCCTGCCGCTTTCAATCGCGATGAGAATGTAGGTGGCCAGGAAGATGACGGCCGGAATCCAGTGGTGAGGCGAAGAGAGATAAGACATGGCGAGAGGCCACGGCAAAAGATGAGCTTAGCGCGGCTGGAGGCCGGTCACAAGCACCGGCTTCCTCAGCCTGTCGGCGGTTTCCGGATGCTTGTGCTCCAGGGAGCAACCTACAGTTGCCAGGGCGACATCCGACGAGAGTGCTTCGCCGAATATTTTCCCTTACGCGGCATGTACTCTTGACGGGCGCGGCGAAACCTGTAAACTGCGATTTCGGCCATGGCGACTTCAGTCAATCCGGCGATGCCTTCGAGCCCGCAGCCCGAAGAAACGGTGCAGGACTTTCAGTTCCCGCAACGGGAAGCGGCCTTTTTTTATGGCCTTTTCCTGAGAGGGCACTCGGCGGAAAAGCTGCGTCGCGACATCGAAGTCCCGGCGGCCGTGCTCGCCAAGTGGGACAAGGAAACCTGGCGCGATCCCCAGCTGCGTCCTCTGCTTGAGCGCATCGTGCGCTACCGCCAGCATGTGCTGGCCATTTTCGAAAACCTCATCGGCCACGATTCAGCTAAGCAAAAACTTCAGTAGAACGCTCGATTCGGGCGGATTCCAACGGGCTTCTCATCGCAGAGTGGCGTTGAGCCGTGCGGCGTTGTAGATTAGATATCCAGCCGGCCGGTTCCCCGGTAGCTCAATGGTAGAGCATTCGGCTGTTAACCGAAGGGTTGCTAGTTCGAATCTAGCCCGGGGAGCCAATCTTCTCCTGATTCTTCAGTGCTTTACGGCGACCTCCTTTTCTTGCTCGCTTGGAACACATGGAACAACAAGGGGCTTTGGCAGTTCGAAACCGAGTCCGACCCGCTCCGCAACATCTGCGCGGAACTTGGTGTCCTTCGCCATCTTGACGTACCGATCGGTGACGGCCAGGTGAACATCTCCGTCGCCCGACTTCGCGTGGCCGGTCCAGTACCTAATTAGGGCGGCGGGCACGAAGTTGGACTCAAGGTGTGTGACTCGGAAACGGCGAAAGCCGTGGAAACCCTGTTTCTCGATTCCAAGTTTTTCGAGGATGGGGTGAAGAGACCGCCGCAAGAAGTTCGACTGGTGCATTGCGGTTCCCTCGGCGCTGCGGAAGATAAAACCTTCCTTGCGGTCACCGATGAAGACACGAAGCCAATCCGCCACGGAGGGATACAAGTCTACCTGACGATAAGCATTCTTCGTCTTCGGTGTTTGTATTTTCCCCTCCCAAACGGACTGCTCGACCGTCAGGGTATTGCCGCTAAAGTGTTTCACCTCCAAGCCGAATAATTCGCCCGCGCGAAGGCCGCTGGACGCGAACAGGATCAGAACAGCACGTTCCTTCCCGTTGGCTTCGGCGATGATCTTGGTTATACTCTCCCCGGTGAACATAGGTGTGCGCTGGTTCCCCACAATGGGCAGGTCAGCGAACTCGTAGTTCCATTTCCGCGGGTAGATTTTGTCGCCGTTTTCGTCAACGGCTGATGCCACGACCATGGTCATCGCCTGTACCACGTTACGGATGGTCTTCGCGCTGAGGTTCGCTGCCGAAAGGTGCGTCACTACCTGCCTGAGGGTAGAATTGGTCACGTCTGGCAAGAGCGTGTCCCCGATGAGCGGGTTCAAGTGCTTATCGAGATAACTTTCCCATCCTCGAACAGTTGCTGGTTTCACGGGCCGACGCCTGCGAGTCATGCACTGCATCAACCACACTTTTGCCTGCTCTCGGAACGTCTGCCCTGATTCGGCAAGAACCACCCTTTTGAAGTATTCGGCACTGTTGGCGCCGAAGGAATTTACGATTTCGATTTTCCGGCGTTCACGCTCCGGTTTAGTAAGCAGCCCCGGTCCGTACACGGGGCAGAGCTTGATGCTCTTCTGCACCCGTTGATACTGCCCCGGAACATCCAATCGGAATCGCACTCGGTACCAACCGCCTTCTTTGACAAT
>JBEKTG010000062.1:0-15971 GCA_049516275.1 Candidatus Acidiferrales bacterium | reverse complement strand
AGCTTCTTCATGTGGATCTCCTTAAGCGGGCATTCCTGGTTTGACCCGGCTTGTGGCAGACACTCTAACTGGTGGAACAAATTATTGCCAGAATTCTGCCGGACCGTCCCCCGATTTACCATAGCGTTTTCGCCGGCCTGCTCTGTGGTGTATGACCGGACACGCTTCCTTCAAGATGAGGTTACGGCGGCAGCGCCCTGCGATATCTTGAAAGTACAGGCTTTGCATCCCCTAAAAAGTGGAGCTCTCAGTGCTCGCGAATGCGTGGAAATTGGCGATTGGCCTTGGACTGATGGCCTTGTCCCTTGTGCCGTCGCCGCGACCGGCATTCGCCCAGGAACCCAATCCGCAAGCACAAGCAGCTGTCCGGAAAGTCGCAGTGAAGGTGCAGCCCCGGTATCCGGACCTCGCTCGCCGCAACCATATTTTCGGCAAGGTTCGAATTCAAGCCGTGGTGGCGCCGGACGGCACCGTGAAGGAAGCGCATGAAGTCGGTGGCGGCCCGGTACTGGTGAGGGCGGCTTTGGATGCGGTACAGCAGTGGAAATTCGAGCCTGCCCCGAAGGAAACGACCGAGCTGATTGAAATCGCGTTCAACAGCGATGATGTCCCCAGGTAGCTACCAGACTGGCATTCAGTAAGCAATAAACCTCCCGGCGTTTCGCGCAGCTCTTCGCTGAAGTCACTCACTCCCTGCTATCCTCGATTCAGTGTCACATCCCCTTTTCCTATAGCATCGATTCGGATTGAGAGTTTGTGGTTTTTGACCCGAATCTGCAAACTAATGGAGAATATTTAGTGTAGTTAACGCATCTCGCTTTTCCACGTGGATCGAGATTTTCCACCGCAGTTATCCGGCGGTGGCGGCTTCGGGCTCAATTCAGGGTCTCTTCGAGATTCCCCTGATACCCCATGGCCGCAATGCTTCCAGTGAAAAAGGAGATGACAGATGTCGGCCCTGAATGAAGGTGTTTTTCAGCAAAGCGCTTCACCGTCCAGCGGCAAGTCCCCGGATTTCTTCGCCCCGGCCCCCAGCCCGGCGCCGCCAAAGCAAAGCATCTTTTCGACTTCGATCATCGAGGAAGACTCTCAATCCCGCGGCAGGCGCGCGGCACAAACCGGCCTCGCGTTCGCGCTCCAGGCAGCCATCCTTGGCGCGCTGCTGGTGATTCCTCTCATTTTCACCGAGGGGATGGACCTCTACAAACTGAACTCGACTCTGCTGGTCGCACCGCCCCCACCGGCGGCTCCTCCGTCCGCTCCGCCTCCGATGGCGCGCGCGGCGGCTGCGCCCAAGCCGTCCTTCATTAAAGCGCAACTTACAGCCCCTACTCTGATTCCCAAGAGAATTGTGGCAACAGCGCCGGATGCCGGCGCGATGGCGCCTGCGATCTCGGGTGTCACCGGTGGCATTCCGGGAGGCGTCGGAGACGTGCTTGCCGGGGCCATCGCCGGACCTCCGCCGCCTCCGCCTGTAGCCGTTGCCGAGAAGCCCAAGGGCCCGATTCGCATTTCCAGCGGCATGAAGGAGCCTCGGATCCTCTACGCGCCTCCGGTCATGTATTCGCCGATCGCTAGGCAGGCGCACGTCTCGGGTGTGGTGGTACTCGAGGCGATCATAGACGAGCACGGCAACGTGACCGGCGTGAAAGTCATCAGCGGCCCGGCGCTGCTGTTTCCTTCAGCCATAAAGGCCGTCGAGGGGAGGAAGTATGAACCCACGATCCTCGATGACCAGCCTGTTGCCATTCGATTGGACATCAAGGTCGATTTTAAGTTGTCGTCCTGAACGGACGGCTGCTCAACTCCTGGGAGAATCGGGAAATGTTCCCGGTTCTCCCATTTTTTTTCTCCCACGCCTCTTCCACCGAATATTTCGCTTCATACCGAGCCTGTTCCTTCGCGTCGTGCGACCATCGGCCGCGAAAACCGCTAACCCCTTGTAGCTCTGCTTCCGGCTCACTATCATGTCGGTGGGGCGAACACCTCCAGAAGCTCCCTTTAAGTAACTGTACGGGGAAAACTTGTCCAAGCCGTCAGTAGCTCCCGACTTTCAAGCTCTCTTCGAGTCCGTGCCGGGGCTCTACCTTGTGCTGACGCCCGACCTCAGCATTGTCGCCGTCAGCGAAGCCTATCTTCGCGCCACGATGACCAAGCGGGACGACATTCTCGGCAAAGGGATCTTCGAAGTTTTTCCCGACAATCCCGAAGATCTGGGAGCCACCGGAGTCCGCAATCTTCGCGCGTCCCTCAGGAGGGTGCTCACGGAAAAGTGTGCGGACACCATGGCGGTCCAGAAATACGATATTCGCAGGCCAGAATCGGAGGGCGGCGGGTTCGAGGAGCGCTACTGGAGCCCCGTAAATGCACCCGCTCTGTCGTCGAATGGTGAAGTCAGCTACATCATCCATCGCGTGGAGGATGTAACCGATTTCGTGCGCCTGAAACAGCAGGAATCCCGCCAGATCAAGCAGACCGAGGAATTGCGGTCGCGCGCCGAACAGATGGAAAGCGAAATCCTTTTGCGCGTCAGGGAAATCCAGGAAGCCAACCAGAAGCTGAAGGCTACCAACCAGGAGTTGGCCTGGAGCGAAGAGCGGTTTCGGCTGCTGGTTGCCAGTGTGAAGGACTACGCCATTTTCATGCTCGATCCGGCCGGGCGCGTTTCCACCTGGAACGAGGGCGCTCAGCGGATCAAGGGCTACACCGCGGAAGAGATTATTGGTCAGCAGTTCTCCCGGTTCTACACACGCGAAGACGTCGAGAGCGGCAAGCCTGAACGCGAATTGGAGATCGCCGCTGCGGAGGGGAAATCCGAAGACGAGGGCTGGCGCATCCGCAAGGACGGCTCACAGTTCTGGGCCAACGTGATGATCACCGCGGTCCGGAACAAGAATGGAGAGCTGCTCGGATTCTCAAAGGTGACGCGCGACTTCACGGAACGCAAGAAAACCGATGAGGCCCTGCGGGCCAGCGAGAATCGCTTTCGCTCGCTTTTCGAGTTCTCGCCCGACGCCATCGTTGCGACCGACTCGGACGGCAGGATCGCCGAGTTGAACGGTCAGGTCACGAAGTTTTTTGGCTATGACCGCGCCGAACTGCTCGGCGAGCCGGTCGAAATGCTGATTCCCGAGCGGTTTCGCAACGCTCACCCCCGGCACCGCAAGGAATATAGCAGCGATCCTCGAACCCGCCCCATGGGCATCGGCCTGGAGCTCCAGGGCCGGAGAAAAGACGGCACGGAGTTTCCCGTCGAAATCATGCTCAGCCCGGTTGAAACGCCCGGCGGCCGCGTGGTTCTCAGCGTAATCCGCGACCTTTCCGAAAAGAAACAAGCCGAGGAGGAGTTGGAGCGCCGCGCACGGGAAAATCAATATCTCGAAGAAGAACTGAATACGGTCCACAACTTCGCGGAAATCATCGGCGAGAGCCTTGAACTCAAGCGCGTGCTGAAACAGGTAGAGACCGTGGCGGCCACCGACGTCACCGTGCTGATCCTGGGCGAAACCGGCACAGGAAAAGATCTCATTGCCCGGGCGATACACAATCTGAGTTCCCGGCAGGGGCAGACCCTCGTCAAACTGAACTGCGCGGCCATCCCCACGGGCCTGCTCGAAAGCGAGCTTTTCGGACACGAGAAGGGAGCCTTCACCGGCGCCATTTCGCAGAAAGTCGGAAGGCTCGAGCTCGCGCATCGCGGCACTCTGTTTCTCGATGAGGTCGGCGACTTGCCCTTGGAATTGCAGCCGAAGCTCCTGAGGGCTTTGCAGGAGAAGGAATTCGAGCGACTGGGCGGCACGCGCACCATCCCGGTGGATGCGCGGCTGATCGCGGCCACGAATCGAAACCTTGAAAAGCTGGTCGCCGACCGCGAGTTTCGCAGCGATCTTTACTACCGGCTGCGAGTTTTTCCCATCACGATTCCGCCGCTGCGCGAGCGCCGCGAGGATATCCCGCTGCTGGTTCGCTACTTTGTCAGCAAGCACAGCCGCCGGCTGAACCGGCACATTGAAACCATCCCCCCCGACATTATGAAAGCGCTCACTCGCTGGGACTGGCCCGGGAACATTCGCGAACTCGAAAACTTCATCGAACGCGCCGTGATCCTCTCGAGCGGCCCCGCTCTTCGCGCCCCGCTGGCGGAACTTGAGATGCCTGCCGCCACCCCTTCATCACCGGAGGACGCTACCCTGAAATCGACCGAACGGGAGCACATCCTCCGCGTGCTGCGCGAAACAAGGGGCGTGATTGCAGGAGCGTCGGGAGCCGCAGCACGTCTCGGATTGAAGCGAACAACGCTGAATTCAAAGCTGAAAAAGCTCGATATCCATCGCGATGACTACATGTAGTCAGGCATGACGTTATTTCGTCAGTGATCTTCGTCACTCTGGCTCGTGATAACCGGTACGCCTAGTTGTGATCGCTGTAAGTCCCTGCGTGTCATAGTGAAATTAAGCTCTCGTGCTCCACGTCACTTTGGCTCCCCGTGTGCCATAGCCAGCCCGTAGCAGAAAAACAGGGGGCATTTACGTTGAAGATCACCATCCACGACGAACCGGGTGCTCTGAAACTCCAGCTGGAAGGATCGGTGGTTGGCCCGTGGGTGGGCGAGTTCGGCCGCACGTGGCACGAGTTGGAACCTTCCCTGAAGGCGAAAAAGTTGACTGTGGATCTCTGCGGCGTGCTGCACATGGATCTGGAAGGCCGGCGGGTTCTTGCCGAGATCTACAACAAAACCCACGCTGCATTGCTGGCGAATACGCCGATGACCGAGTACTTTGCCGAGGAAGCTCGGCGCCGAAGCGCAAAGTCCTAAGGAGGGTGTGACCATGCGAGGACCTTACGGTTTTGAATTGAGCGAGAACTGTCAGTCATGCAATCTCCGCAAGGGCGCTTTTTTTTGCGAGCTCCAGCCGGGAGCCATGAAGGATTTCGATGCCGTGAGGTCCTCTTCCGTCTACCCGGAAGGCGCCGTGCTCTTCATGGAGAAGCAGGATCCTCGCGGCGTGTTCGTCCTCTGCGAAGGGCAGGTGAAGCTTTCCATCAGCTCGAGCGAAGGCAAGACGATGATCCTGAGGCTCGCGAAGCCCGGGGAAATACTGGGACTGACGGCCGTATTGGCGGGTACGCCCTACGAAGTTACCGCCGAAACGCTACGTCCGTGCCAGGTGGCCTTCATCCGCCGCGATGACTTCCTACGCTTCGTTGCGCAACATCCGGAAACCTATCACGCCATGGTGAAGCAGTTGGCGATGTTCTACGACGACGCGTGCGAACAACTCCGCACGGTGGGTCTCTCTTCCTCCGCTCCGGAAAGACTGGGCCGGCTGTTGCTCGACTGGTCCCAGGGCGCGGAGCAGACCAAGGTAGGAACGCGCCTCACCCTGCCTTTGACCCACGAGGAGATCGGCGAGTTCATCGGTAGCTCGCGGGAAACCGTCACCCGAACCTTCAGCGACTTCAAGAGCCGCCATCTGATCGCGCTCAAGGGCTCAACCGTGACGATCCCCAATCGCGCGGCGCTCGAGACCTTCGTGAAAGCTTAACCAGTCCAAAAAAAAGAGCGAGGCGCGACCACAAAGCCGGTCAGCGCCTCGCAGAATCCTAATTTCGGCATCCCTCTTAGGGCAGCAATACTTTACTTCCAGCGCAGCCTTTGAACGTTCAGACTTCGTCTCCCTCTGGTTCCGGTAGAGCGGGGAGATCCCCATGTGTCACTCCGCGAAGCTCAGCGCGGATAATGTCCGAGGAAAATCCCGCGCGCAAAAGGCTTCGATAGATCGACGCGACTTTGCGCTCTCCCAGGCTGCCTCGAATATGCGCAAGCTGCCGCTTAAGGCGTGCCCGGACCAGCGCGCCCTCGTCGGTTTCCGCGAACACCGCATCGAGCGCCGTCTCGATGTGGCGATCGGGCACCCCGCGGGTGCGAAGTTCGCGTGCAATGCGGAAACGGCCCTGGCGGCGCGCGTTGGCATGCTGGCGGGCATAGGCAAGCGCGTACTTCGCATCGTCGAGATAGTTTTGCTCTCGCAGACGCGCGATCACGGGAGAGACGATATCCGCATCCTCGGCCCTGCGTTCGAGATACTCGCGCATCTCGTGAACGGAATGCGCGCGGCGCGTCAATGCGCGCAGCGAGAGGGCGTACAGCTCTTGTTCAGTGGTTACTTTGCGAGGGGAATTGCGCACGGAAAAGAAGCATAGAAGGAAGCGGACGAAAAGGGAAGCGCGGCAGCCGGCAAGCGCGGGATTTTCGCGGGGGGATTTAGCGGTGGCCGAGCCGTTCGAATTCGTTCATGGCCCGTTCCATTTCCTCGCGGGCGGAATCGGAGGAGGAACGGATGCCCTGGACGCGCAGGCGGAAATCGTCGGGATTCGACGCCCTTAGCAACGCTTCTTCCAGCGTGATCAGGTTGCGGGAGAAAAGATCGAACAGCGACTGGTCGAAAGTCTGCATGCCGTACTGGCTGGTTCCCGCGGCGATGGCCTCGCGGATCAGACGCGTCTTATCCGGATTGATGATGCAATCGCGGATGTAATTGGTCGCCACCATCACTTCCACGGCCGGCACGCGGCCCTGTCCATCGCCGCGGCGCACGAGGCGCTGGCTGATTACGGCCTTCAATGTGGACGCAAGCTGCAGGCGAATCTGCTTCTGCTCGGGCGGCGGAAACACCGCGATGATGCGCTGGATCGTCTCGGTTGCGTCCAGTGTATGCAAGGTCGAGAGCACCAGGTGTCCGGTTTCGGCGGCGAGCAGGGCAGTCGAGATGGTTTCCAGGTCGCGCATTTCGCCGACGAGCACCACGTCAGGGTCCTGCCGGAGCGCGGCGCGCAGGGCGGTGGAGAATGACGACGTATCCACCTCGACTTCGCGCTGGTTGATGAATCCCTTTTTATCGCGGTGCAGGTACTCGATCGGGTCTTCGATGGTGATGACGTGCTCGGCGCGCAGGGAATTGATGCGATCGACCATGGCTGCCAGAGTGGTGGATTTGCCCGAGCCGGTGGTACCGGTGGTGAGCACCAGCCCGCGCGTTTCCTCGCATATCTGCGTAAGGATGCGCGGGAGTTCCAGCTCTTCGATGGTGCGGATCTTGGTAGGGATGACGCGCAACACCATGCCGACGTTGCCGCGCTGCTGGAACACGTTGACGCGGAAGCGCCCCAGACCCGCGACTCCGTAGGCCATGTCCAACTCGGCTGTTTCCTTGAACTTTTGCTTCTGCCGGTTGGTCATCATGCTGAAGGCCATCGACAGCATTTCTTCCGGTGTTATGCGCGGGATATCGTTCAGCGCCAGCAGCGCGCCATCGACGCGAAGATACGGGTGGTTGCCGACCTTCAGGTGCAGGTCGGAGGCTCGCTTGTCCACGGCCCGGCGCAGCAAATCGTCAATGTTGATGGCCATAAAGCTGAATCCCCGGAGTGAAGCTTCATGTCAACGTAGCACGCACTTTTGGGGGTCGCAACAACCGCAAACAGCAGGTTTCTAGGCTGGCAATGCTGCTTCTGGAACTGGAATGGGCTCCAGGAAGGGGCTAAATAGCGAGCGGGTCGCGTGCAAACAGACGGTCGAACACGACGGCGCCGAGAAGGCCTCCGAAGAGCGGCCCTACCCAATAAACGCCGTGGTTGATCCAGTGATGCGCTGCCAAGGCAGGTCCAAACGTCCGCGCCGGGTTCAGGGAAGCGCCGGTGAACGGCTGGCTAAGAAGCACGCCTGCTGTTACGGTAAGGCCCACGGCGGCGGCTCCGAATTGCCGAAAGGCTCCCTCGACATCGAAGGCCGCTGCAAAGTACACCAGTACAACGAAGAAGGTCGCGACGCCTTCGAGCAGCATCCCGTGCATGCGGGTGAAATCGGGGGCGAGGTCGGTCGCGCCGAGTGAAACCGGGCGCCACGCGGCCTCGGGCAGAATCGCGACGAGCAGGTATCCGGCAGCGGTAGCGCCCGCCAGTTGCGCCACGCAATAAAAGAGCGCCGGGAGCGTCCCCAGTCGCTTCGTGACCCAGGAACCGATCGTGATAGCCGGGTTCAGATACGCGCCTGAAACATGGCCGAGCGCGCTCACCACGCCTGCTGTCACAAGCCCGTACGCGAATGCGTATCCGAGCAGCCCGGGACTCGCCTGCCCGGCTGCGCGGAGATACTGGTCCGCGCAAATAACTCCGGCAGCGGTAAAAACGATGGCAAACGTTCCGATAAATTCGGCGAGAAGCTTCTGAGGCAGGCTATACAAAATCCCTCCGCCGCGGAATGCGGCCACGCGAAAGCAGAACGAACTCCGGGAGTGTACTGGATTAGAAAAAGTGAGTCAAAAGCCCGCTGGCAAAGGTCGCCGGCAAAGCTCAATAACAAAGGCCAATGACCCACGCAGAAGCGGCCCGCTAGCCGGGCGAACTCGCCGCGTTATCTAAGGGCTGGAGCAGGCGCAGGAGCGCCAACCGGCGAGAGCCAGTTGTGCCGGTCCGGCTTTTTGCCGCTGGTGATGGCGAAGAACTCGTCCTGAATGCGCTTGGTGAGAGGTCCGCGAGTGCCTCCGCCCACCTTGATCCGATCAACGGTGCGAACAGGGGTAATCTCCGCCGCCGTCCCGCACATGAAGACTTCGTCGGCGATGTAGAGCATTTCGCGCGGGATCATTTGCTCGGCCACGGGAATCCCCAGGTCGTTACAAATTGTGGTGACCGACTGGCGCGTGATGCCCGGCAGAGCGGAGTTGGCCAGCGGCGGCGTGCTCAGCGAGCCATTCATCACCACGAAAACGTTCTCGCCCGAGCCTTCGCTCACGTAGCCGTTCACGTCGAGCGCGATACCCTCCGCATAGCCGTTAGCTTTGGCTTCCATGCGAATCAGTTGCGAACTCATGTAGTTCGCAGACGCTTTCGCCATTTGGGGAAGAGTATTGGGCGCGGGCCGATTCCAGGAACTGATGCAGACATCCACACCGCCTGCCATCGCTTCGTGGCCCAGATACTTTCCCCATTCCCAGCACGCCATGTATATCTCGATCGGGCAGCCCATGGGGTCGACGCCCACATCGCCGTATCCGCGGAACACGATCGGGCGAATGTAACAGGCCCCCAGCTTGTTCGCCTGCACCAGATCAATGGCAGCCGCGCAGAGCTGGTCGACATCGAAAGACGGATCCATGCGGTAGATGTGGGCGGAGTTGAGCAGGCGCTGCATGTGCTCGCGCAGGCGGAAGATCGCGGGTCCGGTTTCGGTCCCGTAGCAGCGAATCCCCTCGAATACTCCCGAGCCGTAGTGGATGACGTGCGACAGGACATGCACCTTTGCATCCTGCCACTCGATGAATTTGCCGTTGTGCCAGATTTTTTCCGTCTTTGCCACACTCATGCTGTTCTCCACGCCTTATAAAAACGATTTACGCGCTACCGCAACAAAAATTATAGCACACGCGATTCCGGCGCACCGGCAAGCAATGCGAGTTTGCAAACAGCGGGCACATCCAAATTGGCTGGCCAGACGAACACAAACCCTGCCGGGGAAGGGTTAGGCTCCGAGTACGCTGGCCGTGAAACGAATGGCACCAACTCCAGTCTAAGGAAGCGTCAAGTACTCAGCATCTTACCTTCTTGTAGTTTGGCGTAGTTGCGTGTTTAATAGTCACGGAGGTTTCATGAACATAGTTGAAGCATTGCACAAAGAAGCAGAGAACCTGAGCAGGCAACTGTCAGCAGTGAAAGGTGCTATCGAAGCTCTGAATGGCTCTTCCAAGTCTGCTGCGACACAAACCAAGAGCGTTGTCGGCCACTCCAATGGCCGGAGAACGATGTCTGCCGCCGTTCGCGCCAGAATTTCGCAGAAGGCCAAAGCGCGCTGGGCGAAGATCCGGGCTGAGCAAAGCAAGAGCAAGGCAGGGAAGTAGAGGTAGCTACCCTCCGCTTGTCGGCAAATCCCTCTCCTTACTTCCTTGCGCGTCTTTGTGGCGCAGGGAATTGCGAGCCATAGTAGCCGGATACGCCGCGCCGTGGTTGAAAGCGCGGTGTACCTGCTACTGCGGCGCTTCGGGCGAAGTGTCGCTATCGTCGGAGGCGGAATGCCGCTTGATGACCGGCCGGTCCGGGTCGTCGGTGCCTAGTCCACTTTGTACGTCGGAGTTGGTGGCATCGTAGACGTACCGTATTACGATCGCCGGTCTCTTCCCGTGGTCGATGTGCACGGTCTCGTAAAGCTTCCGTCCGTCGCCTGACAACTCGTACGTACGGCTCATCTTTCCGCTCAGCGGGCTCTTCTCGTCCGATACCAGTTGGCTGCCGCTCCAGTGCGCGGCGATCTCCGGATGGTCCTCGTCGATTTTCTTCGGTAACTGCCTTCCGTCGGTGTAGATGATCAGCTTCTTGAAGTGGTCGTCGGTCACGTCTACTTCGGGATTCTTAATGTCGACGTCCATGATGTCCGGCGGATGAATAAACGGCTGCATCTTGGGATTGCCGGCAATGTCTTCACCACCGCTACCTTGCCTGGGCCCTCCACCTCCTCCGGGGTATCCTCCCCACGGTCCGCCTCCAGGGTATCCGCCAGGATAACCGCCGCCAGGGTATCCCATCGGGGACGGCCCGCGTCCGGCGTTTGTATTTACGGTGGAACTCTCGGCCGAGCGAACCTTCTGCAGCGGATCGTCGCTGTCGTCATGATTGAACTTCCAGGACCCCGCAAGAGAAGTCCTGGGCGGGAGCTGAGGAGGTTTGGGCTTCGGAGCAGGTCTGGCAACAGGCGCAGCCTGTGTTTGGGATTGTACTTCAGGTGGGGGAGACAGCGGCCCCGGGGCTGCCTGCGCCATCGTCCGGGCCGGAGTGGCCAATAACAGGACGCCAAGAATTCCCGTGTAACCTGCGAAGCATGCCGTTCTCAAGGTTAGGTTATCTCCCCTTCCAGCCCCGATTAGCCCGCCGTAGTTGGACCAGGTAGAACTATCCCTTCTTCCGTTACATTTGTCGATGCCGCCGGCCATACCTTCGTTGCTTGGCGCTTCCGGCCCCGGGGTTCTTCGATGGTCACAGCTATCCACATAATGCCAAAATGAAGGTCTTCCTCCGAGAGTACATACGGCGGCAGCACGTAGATTACATTTCCCAGAGGCCGAAGCAGGACTCCCGCTTCGAGAAAGAACTTGTATAGCCTCGGGCGAAGCTTTGAGAAGTACCCCGCATCGTCTGCCCGGAGCTCGACGGCTGCCATAACTCCGATTGACCGGACGTCGCCAACCGCAGGATGCGACTTTAGCATCTGAAGACGCTCCCGGTGAATCTGCCCGATCCTCTTGATTCTCGCGAACACGGGCTCCGCCTCAAAAATCTTCAAGCTCGCCACGGCCGATGCCGCCGCCAGAGGATTGCCGGTGTAAGAGTGCCCGTGATAGAAGGTGCGCGTGCGGTCCTCGCTCACAAACGCCTGATGTATTTGGGGTGTACACACCGTGGCGCCCATCGGCAGAACCCCGCCGGTCAATCCTTTCGATAGGCACATCAGGTCGGGCACTACACCCGCCAACTCGCACGCGAACATCCTCCCAGTTCGCCCGAAACCTGTCAGGACCTCATCCGCGATCAGCAGCACATCATACTCGCTGCATAGTCGGCGAACCTGCTGCAGGAATTCAACGGGATGGACAATCATTCCCCCCGCTCCCTGCAACAGCGGCTCCACAATCACGGCGGCAATCTCCTCGTGCTTCTGTTCGAGCAATCGTGCCAGCCGCTCGACGCAATCGATTTTGCAGGTATCGCGAGTCTTTCCGACGGGGCAGCGATAGCAGTAGGCGGAATGAACCCACTGGGCAGGGAAGAGTAAATTCCGAAAAGGATCGGTGAATCCGGACTGCGCGCTCACCGACATCGCGCCAACAGTATCCCCGTGGTACGCATGCTCGAGTGCGACGATGGATCGCTTCTGCGGCCGGCCGATGTTGCTCCAATACTGCACCGCAATCTTGAGCGCCACTTCAACCGCCGTCGAGCCATTATCGGAGAAGAAAATGTGATCGAGGCCGCGGGGCAAGACCTTGCGCAGTCGTACGCAAAGCTCTTCCACGGCGTCGTGGGTGAACCCCGCCAGCAGAACGTGATCGAGCTTCGCCGCCTGTTCCGCGATGGCCGACACAATGGCCGGGTGGCAATGCCCGTGAATGTTCACCCACCACGAAGAGATGCCGTCGATCAAGCGTCGCCCGTCGTCCGTGTACAGATAGGCCCCTTGCGCTCGGGCGATGCGCAGCGGCGGCGGGTCGAGGGCCTCCTGCGTGAAGGGATGCCAGATGTTCAAGGCGGAGTTCATGCCGCGAAAGCCTTCCCGTCAAAGTGCGCTTTGAAAACGCGCAGCAGCGCCGCTCGGTCGAGCTTCTTGAGAGGCGGAATCCATCCCAGCACCGGCACGCCGCCGTAGAGTTCGATCGTGTGGTTGATTGTTCCCAACGCGGTGCGCGAGACGAGCAGGGCCGGCAATCCGAGCTGTTTCATGACGTCTACCATCAGTTGTTCGCGATTGATGGGCACCAGCACGCCCCCCGCGCCCTCGACGATCAGGTTCTGCCCGGGGTCTATTCGCGGCAGTCGAATCTTCTGGAGGTCGATGCGAACGCCCACACGCCGCGCAGCGAGATGCGGCGACACCGGCGGCGCAAACCGATACGTCTCTGGAAGATTTCTGCTGCGTGGAAGTTGCGCCAGGCGCATCACGACATTCGTGTCCGTGCCCTCGCGGGTCCCGGTCTGAATCGGTTTCCAGTACAGCGCGTCGAGGGCCGCGCAAAGCAGCGCGGAGGTCACGGTCTTGCCCACGCCTGTGTCCGTGCCGGTAATAAAAAAGCGACTAGGCATGCACGGTCGTGGAATGCGTCGCAGGGAGCGACGCCTCGCCGCCCGCGGCGATGCTCTCGGCAACAATCGCGACGATGCGACGAACGTCGTCTGCAGCAATCTTGCACGTCAGTGAAATCCGGATACGCGACGTGCCCGCGGGAACCGTCGGCGGCCGAATCGCTTTAGCCGCATAGCCGTTGGTTTGCAGGTGCGCGGCGACGCAAAGCGCATTCTCATTAGAGCCAAGAATAATCGGGACAATGTGCGTCGCGCTCGATCCAAAGTGCAAGCCGCCCGCACGCAATTCCGCGCGCAGGAGAGAGGCGATCTCGCGCAGGTGCGTACGCTCTGCGTCCGCCTGCCGCGCGAGTTCGAGCGCGGCGCCGATCTGCCCAGCCATGTAAGGTGGCATGGCGGTGCTGAATATAAACGTCCGCGCCCGGTTCACCAGAAACTGGCGCAGCGCGTTTCCACCGCACACGAAAGCGCCGGAGCTTGCCAGAGCCTTCCCGCAGGTGTGAACGCTGGCAAGTATCTCGCGCTGGCATTTGCATTCCGCCGCCATGCCTCGCCCCTGCGGCCCGCAGACGCCGGTGGCGTGCGCCTCATCGACGACCAGTTCCGCTCCGTACGCGCGCGCCAAAGTCAAAAGCTCGCGCAGCGGCGCAATGTCTCCCTCCATGCTGAAGACGCTCTCGGTGACGATTACCTTCGCGCCTGGAGCGTCCTTCTGTCCGCGCAGTGACTTCTCAAGAAACGCAAGATCGAGATGAGGATAAATAACCTTCGCAGCGCCAGAAAGCCGGATGCTGTCGATCAGGCTCGCGTGATTGAGCGCGTCCGAGAAGACCACATCGCCGGGCTGCAGGATCGAGCTCAGCAAGCCGATATTCGCCGCATACCCCGACCCAAAATAGAGCGCCGCTTCCGTACCCACAAAGCGAGCGAATTCCGCTTCCAGATCCTCCCACTCCGCGGAGTTTCCCGAAAGGAGGCGAGATCCCGTCGAACCTACACGGCTCGATCGCGCGACTGCATCCACCACCGCCTGTTTCAGTCGTGGATTGCTGGCAAGCCCCAGGTAGTCGTTCGAGCAAAGGCTGATACCCTGCGGATTTTCCAAAGAACGAAATTGCGATCCCGCGCGCAGTTTCTCCAACTCACTGCGCATACGTGCTGCAATCGCACTCTGTTCCGGGTCAGGCACGCTGCATCGCCTTCATGCCCAGGTTTCCGAGCAGCCTCTGATCGTCGTCGGCAGCCGGATTCGGCGTGGTGAGCAGTTTTTCCCCGGTAAAAATGGAATTCGCGCCCGCCAGAAAGCACAGCGCTACGGCTTCGGGCGACATCTGCCTGCGCCCCGCCGCCAGCCGCACTTTCGATGCCGGCATCAGTATCCGCGCCGTCGCAATCATCCGGACCATCGTGAACGAATCGATCTCCTCGGCATTCTCAAGCGGCGTCCCGGGGGCCCGCACCAGCATGTTAATGGGGACGCTCTCCGGATGCGGGTCAAGATTCGCCAGCTGTTGCAGCAGGCCGATGCGATCTTCCTCGGATTCACCCATCCCCAGAATCCCGCCGCAGCACACCGTGATTCCGGCTTTGCGGACGTGCGCAATCGTCTCCAGCCGCTCTTCGTAAACGCGCGTAGTGATGACGCGGCCGTAGAACTCGGGCGACGTATCCAGATTGTGGTTATACGCCGTCAACCCGGCCGCCTTCAGTTGCCGGGCCTGTTCAGCGGTGAGCATCCCGAGCGTGCAGCAGACTTCCAGGTCGAGCGCCGCGACGCCGCGTACCATTTCGAGAACGCTTTCGAATTCCTTGCCCTGCGGAGCCTGCCGCCACGCCGCGCCCATGCAGAAGCGCGTTGCGCCTTCTCCTTTCGCGCGCGCGGCGGCGTCCAGCGCTTCTCGCCGATCGATCAACGCTTGTCGCGCAACGCCCGTCTCGTAATGCGCGCTCTGCGGGCAATACGCGCAATCCTCGGGGCATCCCCCGGTCTTGATCGAGAGCAGCCGGCATAACTGCACTTCGTCGGGCGGATGAAGTTCGCGATGAACGCGCTGCGCCTGAAAAATCAGCTCGGGCAGGGGCAGGTTAAATACCTGCCGGATTTCGTCGCGCGTCCAATTGTGGCGAAGCTGCATAAACAAAAAGCCTTTCCTTCAGAACATATCAAAGCGCTACCCCGAGTCCATATCTCGAAGCCAAATCGAAAGGGCAGGCGAAAGTTCGCGCGCCGCTCGATTACTACAGGAAATCCTGCGGCCTCTCCCATTTCCCTGACTCCGCCGATCGAAACACCGCCTCGATCACCGCAATATTCCGGATCGAATCCTCGATCGGGACCGCCACCTCGCCATTCTCGCGGATGGCCTTCGAGAACAGATCGCCCTGAATCGTGAACTGGTCGGCGTATTCGAAAGTCTCCGAAAGCACTGGACCGCCGGCGACTTTGGCCTCGTCGATCAATATCTGCGAAGGCTGGTCGTTGAGCGGATTGATTGGATACTGAATCTCCATCCGCCCGAGCGTCCCAAGAAACTGCATGCGCTGGAAGTGTACAAGCTGGGTGCTGCAAGTAAAAGTGGATTGCCCGGAAGGGAAGTCGAGAATGGCGGACGTGAGCCGGTCGGTCAGCGTCTCGGGGTCTCTCTCGATATCGCCGAACACGCGAACCGGCTCTTCCCCGTAAATGAACCGCGACAGCGTAATCGGATAGCAGCCCATGTCGAGCAGCGCCCCTCCGCCCGACTCGCGAATGTTGCGGATGTTCGCCGGGTCGCGATTGAAATAGCTGAACTGCCCGCTGATCGAGCGCAACTCGCCGATGCGTCCGCCCCGGATCAGTTCGCGCGCGCGAAGCCAGCGCGGATGCGTCCGCACCATGAACGCCTCGCCGATCTTGACGCCCGTGCGGTCTCGCACCGCCAGCAGCTTCCGTGCAAGCGCGACCGTCGTGCTGAGCGGCTTCTCGCACAGCACATGCTTGCCTGCTTCGGCCGCCTCGATGGACCACGGCACATGCAAGTCGTTGGGCAGGGGATTATAGATAGCTTCGATATCAGGATCGGCGAGCAGTTCTTCGTAGGAACCGTACGCTTTCGGCACGCCCAGCTTCCGCGCCGCGTCTTCTG
>JBEKTG010000061.1:0-11383 GCA_049516275.1 Candidatus Acidiferrales bacterium | reverse complement strand
TCCGTGAAATGGAATGAACGGAGACTCGCGCAGGCCTTTTAGTTTCCTTTTGCGGGGGCCGGCTTTGCGACCCATGCCTGCCAATCCTTCATCTCCGCCTGAAAGATGGGTTGGGCGAGCGAGTTGGCGATGATCAGGAAGGTTTTTCCGGTCTCGAGGTAGGCGGTCTTTTGGAGGCTGCCGTCGGGGCCGATCTGGAAGAAGTAGACTTCCGAGCCGGGGACCTGGTGCTCGAGAATAATGGTCTGCTGTTTCTTCACTTCGGTAAGGAACAACGCCCTCCCGACCTTGCGACCGTGAATGGTCGCGGGCGGCAGAGCAGCCACCTTGGCCGCGGCCCCCGTGCAGGCCGAGAGCAGCGTGCAGACATCATCCGGCAGTGTGGGCGTCTTGTAGGTGATCCACTGAATGTCGCCCTTGTGGTCCATTACGTCCTTCACAAAATTCCCTGCCGGCTGCGATTGCGCCAGTTGAACCGAAAATACCAGGAGCAGAAAAAAGGGCGCGACGAAGCGCAGCCCTCGCGTGTTGGCGTGTCTCATAAGCGAAAATCCTCCATGGAGCCGCTTTTCTGAACGCGGCAGAAATTTTTTCGTCGACCGCCCCAGCAACCGAATCGCGAGGCCGCAAGACCGTGCGCGCGAAACAGCGCAACCCGGGGCGCGCAAGCCCACTTTTATCGGCCGCCTTCAGCGGATTCGGTTTACGACGAGGCCATATCATATCTCTTTTTTAATTCCATGCAACCTCAGTCAACCACCTTCGTCAATCGCAGGTAAACGGCCAGTTTCCGGCTAGAGCTGCGTTTATTTGAACGCCGATTGCTATGGTCCTGCGTGCCGGGCATAGGCCGTTATTCTGCCCGAGATTGCACCTCGTTGACTTGGTTTGACATCAAACCTAAGATGCCGGAATCCAATAAGCGGAGGAAACCAAGCCATGCCTTTGACTACAGACGAAAAATTGCTGGCCCTTAGCCGTGACATTATCGAAGGATTTGACAAAGCCGATGGCGGGATTCATCCGGGCTTCCGGCCCGCTCACGCGAAAGGCATCCTGCTGGCGGGCGCGTTCACACCGTCGGCAGAAGTCGTCTCGCTGACGCGCGCCCCGCATGCCCAGCGGAATTCCACACCCGTGACGGTGCGCTTCTCGGACTTCGCGGGGATTCCGACTGTTCCCGACAACGACCCTCAGCACGCGAGCCCTCGCGGTTGCGCGATTCGCTTCCATCTTGCCGATCATGTTCATACGGACATCGTCGCTCATTCGGTCGACACCTTTCCTGCGCGTACTCCGGAAGAATTCCTGGACTTCATCCAGGCACTCGTTGCCACCGATTTCGCGGGTCCGCACCCGAATGCCATCGAGCAGTTCCTAGGCGCACATCCCGCGGCTTTGAAATTTGTGCAAACTCCCAAGCCAATCCCAATCAGCTTTGCGAAGGAGTCGTTTTTCGCTGTATCTGCATTCAAGTTTTCTAGAGCGGACGGCGCAAGCCGCTACGGGCGATACCGGATCTTACCGGCAGCAGGCAATGAATATCTGGACGAGTCCGGAGCGGCAACCCAAAGTCCGAACTTTCTCTTCGACGAGATCAAAAGTCGGTTGGCGAAGGAACCGGTCAGGTTTCAGGTAATCGTACAGCTGCCTCAGGAGGGCGACACCACGGACGATGCCACTGTCCGCTGGCCCGAGGATCGTCCCCGGCTTGTGTTCGGCGAAATCAGTTTGAAGGAGATCGTTCCCAACAACGCCAGCGAGCAGCAGCAGATCATCTTCGATCCGATCCCTCGCGTGGACGGCATCGAGGCTTCCGCCGATCCTCTCTTCGAGCCGCGGGCGAACGTCTATCTGATGGCCGGCAGACGGCGCAGAGCAGCTGCAAAAGCAGCCACCGGGCAATAAGCGATCGACCGAAATCCGGCTTCAAGGGTCCGCCAAAAGGCGTCTCCCGTAATTGCCGACACGGCCAAGGCCGCACCTGTCGCCAGAAGAATGCTAAGCCCCGGTAACGAGCCACTTTGCCGTGACACTTTCTGTTTCTTTCTCATCTCGTGAAAATCGAAGCTCAAGGGAGAGAATAGACGAATGTTTGCAATTACTGGAATCACCGGTCAGGTAGGCGGCGAGGTGGCTCGCAACCTTTTAGCCGCTCACCAAAGTATTCGGGCAGTGGTTCGGGATGTTGGCAAAGGCAAGGCTTGGGCGGAGCGCGGCTGCCACTTGGTGAGCGCCGATATCAATGATGCTGCAGCGCTGAAAGATGCGTTCAAAGATGTTGATGGCGTGTTCGTTCTCGTTCCACCTAATTTCGATCCGTCGCCGGACTTTCGCGAAGCACAAGCACTGGCCACCACGTTGACATCGGCGCTCGACGCTGCGCGACCCGGTAAGGTCGTGTACCTATCCACGATCGGTGCACAGGCAACCCGCTCGAACCTGCTGACACAACATACCATCGTCGAACAAGCGCTCCGAAAGCTGTCGATGCCAATCACTTTTCTCCGACCAGGATGGTTCATGGAGAATTCTAGCTGGGACGTTGCCCCGGCGAAGACCGGCATGATTCAAAGCTTCCTGCAGCCCCTGGATAAATCCGTACCTATGGTTGCCACTGCCGACATCGGGCGCTTAGCTGCCGAACTGCTTCAAGAAACGTGGAACGGCCATCGGGTCGTCGAGTTGGAAGGGCCGCATCGTGTGACCCCTAACGAAATCGCTGCCGGTTTTGCTAATCTGCTAAGCCGTCCTGTGAAGGTGGAAGCAGTGAAGCATGAGACTTGGGAGTCGCTCTTCAGATCGCAAGGCATGAAGAACCCCGAGCCGCGTATTCAGATGCTCGATGGCTTCAATGAAGGATGGATTGAGTTTGAGGGCAAAGAGATGCCTCGAAAAGGTAAGGTCGCACTGGACACGGTACTGCGAACCCTGATCGAGCATGAGAGTGGGACGAACACACTCTCCCACGCCACTTGACGTTACACCGTTAGCCAGCCTTTACTGTTCGCCGAGAAGCAGAGGTCCGTACCTTGGCGCTCAAGTCCCGATTATCCCGTGGCGCTGTTCCCATCGGGCTGGGTCAGTTTCCGGTAATCCGGCTACGGACCCCCTCTGCCCCCACCTGTGACTCACGTCACACGCCCGCGTGACCGATAGAACCGACAGCGGCATTGCCGCTGTTCAGACTCCCACTAGAGAGGTGCCCATATGGAAAGCAAAACCATGCATGCGGCGGTTGTCGAAAGATTTAAGGAACCCTTGGCGATGCGGGAAATGGAGATCCCAAGGCCGGGACCAGGGCAGGCGCTCGTAAAGGTGGCGGCCAGCGGAGTGTGCCACACCGATCTGCACGCGGTGGAAGGCGACTGGCCGGTTCGGCCCGTTCCTCCCTTCATTCCAGGCCACGAGGGTGCCGGCGTCGTGGCGGCGCTCGGACCCGGAACATCGCATTTGAAGGAAGGCGACCGGGTGGGAATCGCCTGGCTGCACAGCGCGTGCGGCCATTGCGAGTATTGCCTGGCCGGATGGGAGACGCTATGCCATGAGCAACAGAATTCAGGCTATTCCGTAAACGGGAGCTTCGCCGAATACGCGCTGGCGCAAGCAGACTATCTGGGGCGCATACCCCGGAACCTTTCCTTCGCCGATGCCGCGCCGATTCTTTGCGCGGGGGTGACCACCTACAAGGGGCTCAAGCAAACCAACGCCCGGCCCGGCGAATGGGTGGTGATTTCGGGCGCCGGAGGGCTGGGACATATCGCCATCCAATATGCGAAGGCCATGGGCCTCCATGTGGCCGCCGTGGATCTCGGCCCGGAGAAGATGGCGCTGGCGCGCAGGCTGGGCGCCGAGATCGCCATCGACGCCGCCACACAAGACCCCGCTCAGGAGATTCAGAAACGAATTGGCGGCGCACACGGAGTGCTGGTGACAGCCGTGTCTCTAAGCGCCTTCAAGCAGGCCATGGGCATGCTCCGCCGGGGCGGCACCTGCGTCTTGAACGGCCTGCCGCCGGGCGAGTTCCCCGTTTCCGTTTTCGATGTCGTTTTGAACGGTTACACCCTCCGCGGATCGATCGTGGGAACCCGCCTCGATCTGGAAGAGGCGCTCTCTTTTGCGGCGGAGGGGAAAGTGAAGGCGACCATCGAGATGCAGCCTCTGTCAGCCATCAACGATGTCTTCGAGCGGATGAAGAAAGGCAAGGTGAATGGGCGCATCGTCCTAGATATTGGGCTGAATAAGGGAAGCGAAGAACGGGACGGAGCCGCGCGGCATGCGGAGAAGGAAGCGGTGCTTCGCTAGAAAGAAAAGACCGGCGGATCGTCTCTGATCCGCCGGTCGAAACCTCACGCGGGACAATTCGCAACGGTTACGAAGTAGGCTGCTGCGGATTCTCCATTTTCTTCTGCTTGATGGCCTTCACCTTGTCGACGAGGTCGTCGGCGTTCTTGAGGTCCGCCTCGCGGGCATCGGCGCTGGTTTCCACGTCGGCCTTCTGGCGATAGAGCAGGTTCAGATAAGCCATGGCGTCGTCGTAATCCGGCTTGATCTCGATGGCCTTCTGCAAACCGGCAATCCCCTCGTCGATCGTCTGGCCGTATTTCGCGCCGAACTGCGTGGCCAGCGGCGTCGGCATCGGATCGCTTTCCTTGATGGTCTTCTTCGCGCTGCTGTTGAATTCCTCGCGCATTTCCTTGTTGCCGTGGTAGGCCAGCGACCAATCGATCACGCCCACCCAGTAATACGGCTCGGGGTCATCCGCCTTGAGAGAGATGTGCTTCTGATGGTAGGTCTTGGAATCCGCCATCTTGCTCTCGTCAAACGGGGTGCCGGCCATGTTGTAGAGAATCGAGCCGATTCCATCGAGAGCGGAGAGATTGTTCGGATCGCCCGCCAGAATCTGTTTGAATTCCTCGATGGCCTGTTCGCCGTTGCGGACATTCTCGGCCGAAGGAGCGCCGGGAACGTACTGTGTGGCGTAGGCGGTGGCGAGGTAGAGCTGAGCGTTGGTGAGCGTGGGATCGAGATCCTTGGCCTGCTTGAAGTCCTCGATAGCCACGTCGAACTGCGCCGACTTGTAAGCGTTCACGCCCTTATTCAAAAGGTCGCGCGCCTTGAGCTTGGCGCAGCCCGCGCCGCCCAGCGACACGAGAAGCACGGACAAAAGCATCCCCACATGAAACTTGCGCTGCATCCTACTCTCCTTGGTCCGGTCGCGCCTCTGCCGGAAGTGCGGCGAACATCGCCTAGACGGCGGGATGGCAAATCTTCCTGCGTCTGGAACTACGCTTACTGCCCAGCCTCGATCTTCGCGGTGATCAAACCGACGTGGTCGATATCCGAGCCACGCATGATGTCGATCGCACGCGCAACTTCCCCGAACTCCACGTTGTCGTCACCCTTGACGAAAGCCACCTTCTCGGCGCGCTGCTTGAAAATGTCGGTCAGCTTCGGGCCGAGCGCGTCCCAGGTGGTATCGTCCTGGTTGATTTTCAACTTGCCGTTCGGGGCCACCTGAACAACGATGGTCTTGTTATCGTCGGGCTGCTGTTTCTGATTGGGCGGAGGGGGCTGCGGAACCAGCGCGTCCAACCCTGTCGGCGTCTTGGGCGTGATCACCATGAAGATGATGATCAGCACCAGCAGAACGTCGATCAGGGGAACGATGTTGGGTTCCGATACCGGTCCCCCCTGGCCACCACCAACTGACATTCCCATGGAAATACTCCTTTATTATTGGCCGGTCCCGGCGGGCGGAGGCGGCGGGGCTTTGCCGGACTGTATCCTCTGGGTGAGCAGACCCAGATTGTCAACCCCAGCCGAGCGAACCTCGTCTACCGCTTTCACCACGTCGCCGTACTTGGCGCGGGAGTCGGAACGAATAAAAACAGTCTTGTCGAGCCGGTCGGAAAGCAGGTCCTTGACGTCATTGGTAATTTCGTCCAGCCCGACTTCCCGGTTGCCGAGAAAGGTCTTGCCGTCCCTGGTGATGGCAATGATGACGGCGTCATCCTTGTCGGCGGCCTGCATGTCGTGGGCGTTCTGTGCCCGGGCCATGTCGACCGTCACGCCCTTCTGCAACATGGGCGTGATCACCATGAAGATGATCAGCAAGACCAGCATGATGTCCGCCATCGGAATCACGTTCGGCGATGCCATCACCGGAGCTGCGTGAACTTTGAGAGCCATGAGTTACTTCTTTCCGCCCCGCCGCGTGATGAAGTAGTTGATCAACTCCATCGAGGAGTTGTCCATCTCGACGTCGAAGGCTTCCACACGATTGGTGAAGTAGTTGAAGGTCCACACGGCCGGCACGGCGACCAGAAGGCCCAGCGCGGTGGTGACGAGAGCTTCGGAAATACCGCCCGCGACCGCCGACAAACCGGTGACTTTCTGTGTTGAGATGCCTTTAAACGCGTTGATGATGCCCATGACGGTGCCGAACAGCCCGACGAACGGGGCCGTGGAACCGATGGTGGCGAGGCCGGAAAGGCCGCGCTTCATCTCGGCGTGAACGATGGCGACGGAACGCTCGAGGCCGCGCTTGGCCGCTTCGATCACTTCTTCGTCGCTCACCTGGGACGAGGCCGCCTGGAATTCGGAGAGGCCCGTCGCCACCACCTTGGCGATGTGGCTCTTCTTGTTGCGCTCGGCGATGGAAATCGCTTCGTCCAGCTTGTTATCTTTCAGGGCGCCGGCGACCTGCTGCACGAAAATGCGGGACTGCTTCCGGGCCGCGCTGTACATGAGGGCGCGGTCGATCATGATGCCTACCGACCAGGCCGACATCACGAAAAGAATAGCAACTACCAACTTGGCGGGGACGCCCATGTTGTGCCACATGGTGACCAAATCCCAGCCGACCTGCGGTCCGCCTTCTTGAAACATTAACAGTAGCGCTGCAAACGTCATGTTACTCCTCCTCCATGTCATTACTGGATCGCGGCATTGAGATTTTGCCGGTCGCCCTTGCTGCCCCAAGCGGACCAGACCCGCGAACGAGCCCAGGCCCCCTACGATTACTTATCCAAAAGTCGTTATCCCAGAGTGAAGACCACGTCGATCGTGGTATCCACTTCCACCGGCTCGCCGTTGAGCGTGGTCGGCTTGTACCGCCACTCCTTCACCGCGTCCATGGCCGCCTTCATCAGCAGCGGAGGCCCGGAGACATACTGCAACTCCTGAATCGTGCCTTCCTTGGAAATCACCGCGTGCAGAACCACGGTGCCGGAAACGTGCGCCGTCTTGGCAATGGGAGGATATTGCGGCGTCACTTTATTGATGAGAGAAGCCGATTCAACGCTGCCCCCGACGCGGATGCGCGACGGTGTAACCGGTTTGGGAGGGGGAGGCGCCGCCGGACCGCTGCCGATGAGTCCGCCCAGCACGTTACCTGTGCCGCCCGCCACGCCTTCGCTGCTGTTGGTGTAGATCACCGGCGCATCTTCCTTCACGATCGCAATGTTCTTCGGGATCACCGTGGGCGCCACCATCTTCTGGATGTTGATCACCTTGGGAGCCTTGATGATTTTTACGACTGGCTGAGGAGGCGGCGGGGGAGGAGGAGGAGCGGGCGCTACGAGGAAGGTGTTCAGCATTCCCTTCGGCAGCGCTTCGGTATAAATCAGCGGGATCAAAATCATCACGCCGAGGATGACGACCTGCACTAGGGCTGAAATCGTCACCGCCCAGGGCTTGTGCGTCTTCTCCATTTCTCCGGATACGACGAGCTGGTCAAACATAACTACCTCCTTGCGGCTGCCACCACGCGCTTCTCGGCTGCGGATCCTGCGCGAACGCCGCTACTGCTTGCAAGCTTGCTGGCAGGAGTGGTGCCCTGCCCCCATCGCTTCTGCCAGAAGACCACGATCGGCGCCGCGATGCCAAAACTGGAGTATGTTCCTACCACAACTCCCACCACCATGGCAAAGGAGAAAGCACGTAGAACCTCTCCGCCCATAATGTAGAGAACCAGGACCGTCAAAAATGTGAGCCCGCTGGTGAGGATGGTGCGTGACAGCGTCTGGTTGATCGACTTATTCACGATCTCGGTGAACGATTCCCGCCTCATCAGCCGGAGATTTTCGCGCACGCGGTCAAAGATCACGATGGTGTCGTTCATCGAATAACCGACCAGGGTGAGCAATGCCGCGATCACCGTAAGCGAAATCTCGTAATGAAACAGAGAGAAAAACCCGAGCGTGATCAGCACGTCGTGAAACACGGCGATCACCGCCGCCGCTCCGTAGACCCATTCGAAGCGGAAGGCAATATATACCAACATGCCGATCAGCGCATAGAGGGTAGCGAGAATGGCCTGCCGCCTCAATTGCGCGCCCACCTTGGGGCCGACGATATCCACGTTGCGAATGGTGAAGTTGCTGAGCGAAAGCCCGCCCTTCAGCGAATTGATCAGCGCGGAGTTCGCGCTGTCCACATTGCTCAGCTGCGCGAAATCGGTGACCACCCCGCCGTGTTCCTTGTCCCGCGCGTCCACCAGCCTCTGCGCAAGCTGGTTGTAGCGATCCCCAGCGGTCACGCCCAGCCCCAGCGGGTCTTTCTGCGTGAGGTAGGCCGCGAGCGATGCCGCGGACATGGAATTGAAATCGGGCTTGCCGCTGCTGTCCGAACCGAACGTCTTGTGCAGCACGTCGAGAATCGTCTGCTTGCCGGCATCCAGAACCTGATCGCCCTGCCCTTGTTGCTCGAGCCCGATGACCACGTCATTTTTCGAAGTGGGGTCGGAAATATCGCTGATCTGCTGGATCGAACTGTTGGGAATACCCGCGCTGGCCAGTCCCTGGCGGATTTTATCGAGGGGAGGCGCACTGGCGAAGCGAACGTACACGAGCGTGCCGCCACGGAAATCGATTCCGTAGCGAATCCCGCCGGCGTGCCACACGGAGGCCCAGCCGACGGCCAGGAGCGCCAGCGAAAGTCCGATGAAGTACTTCGACCACTTCATCCAATCAATGTCGACGTTGCGAAAAAGCTCCATCCAGAGACCTACCTACCCGATTTAGTTTGACACCGCGTTGACCGCTTTTGTGCCCGCATACCCCATCTTTAAAATCACCTTCGCCCACTTCTTCTGTGCGGTACTAGGACGCTAAATGGCCGCGCTTAGATGCTCAGAGGCTCCTGCCGCTGCATGCGCGACAGGTGCCAGTCGAAAATGGCTCGCGACACGTAAATCGAAGTAAACACATTGGCAATCAAGCCGATCACCAAAGTGACGGCAAACCCCCGCACCGGCCCAGTGCCGAACAAAAAGAGAAAGATCGCCGAAACCACGGTGGTTACGTGCGTGTCGATAATCGTCAGGAACGCCCGGTCAAACCCTGTATCCACGGCCGCAGCTGGGGCTTTCCCGCTGCGCAACTCTTCCCGGATGCGCTCAAACACGAGAACGTTGGAATCGACGCCCATGCCGATTGTCAGGATCACGCCCGCGATGCCCGGCAGCGTCAGCACAGCGCCCACGTAGGCCATGAAGGCCACCAGGATGATCAAATTGAGCGTCAGGGCCACAACTGCATTGACACCACTTTGCCGGTAATAGATCAGCAGAAAAATCATCACGACGATGATGCTGCCGATGGAGGCGCGCACGCCCTCGCGAATCGAGTCCGCTCCAAGCGAGGGGCCTACCGTGCGCTCTTCGAGATACTTGATCGAAGCAGGCAACGCGCCGGCCTTGAGCACGAGCGCCAAATCCTGGCCCGACTCCTGGCTGAAATTTCCGGTGATCACGCCGCGATCTTCGATGCGGCTGTTGATAACGGGCGCGGTGTACACCTGATTGTCGAGAACGATCGCCATGCGCTTGCCGACGTTGGCTTCGGTAAAGGGACCGAAGCGCGCCGCGGCGGCGGTAGAGAGAGTGAATTCCACGTCGTACTGCCCGGGATTATTCGTGCTGGGCTGCGGGGAAGCGCCGCGAAGGTCCTGGCCGGTGACGATCGGAGCGCGATTCAGCAGGTAATACACCTGCTGGGGCGCCTGCCCGGGCGCGTTGTTTTCCGACTTGCCCGGCACGATCTCCGCTCCGGCAGGCAGCACACCGCCGTGAGCGGCCAATGCGGCGACCTGCGAGGGATAGGTTTGCTCGTCGGCAAGGAGCTTCAGCTGCAACTGGCCGCCGGCTTGAATCACGGATTTCGCGCGCGTCGGATCGCCCTCACCCGGCAGCTGCACGAGAATTTCGTTGTCGGCGCGGCCGGTGAATGCAATGGTCGGCTCGGTGAGTCCCAGCGCATTGATGCGGCGGGTGATCGTCTCGAGCGCCTGGTCCATGGTCTGGCTGCGGAGGTCTTTGATGACGGTGGGCTTGAGCGCCAGCAGGTAGCCGTTGTTCTCTCCGGCGGCGGGCGCGATGCTCCAGTCGGTGAACTGGTCGTTGACGATGTCGCGGAAGCCGCTCGCGGTTGCCGGATCGATGTCGCGCACCAGAATGTGCGTGTCATCCACGCGGCGCACTTCGCCGAAATTCACGTTCTTGTCGTGCAGCGCTTTTTTGAGCTGGTCGATGGTTTCATCGCAGCGCTGAGCGATGGCTTCATCCACCTGCACCTGCAGCACCAGGTTGCTGCCGCCCTTGAGGTCAAGCCCCAGCCGGATGCGGTCCGCGAGGTTCTGCTTCACCTGCCCCGCCGAGGTAGGAAACTGCGGCAACCCGACCAATCCAAAAGCGCATGCCAGAATGACGCCGGCGATAAAAATGAACTTCCACTTGAGCTGCGAACCCATTTACTTACCAACCTCTTTCTCTTCGGTCTGGAGCCCCGCGATGGCGCTGCGCGAGACTTTAATCTTTACCTGTTCGGCGATCCGCAGCTGCACGGAATCGGGTTCAAGGCCCGCAATGGTGCCATAAATCCCGCCATTGGTGATCACTTTGTCGCCGGTTTTCAGGTCCTTGAGCATCTCGGCGACCTTCTTCTGGCGACGCTGCGCCGGCATGATCATCAGAAAGTAAAAGATGACCATGATCAGGATCAGCGGAAGAAATAGAGCAAACCCACCCGGCTGCGAACCAGCCTGCATTAGAAGGGCCAATTGGCTCAGACCAACTCCTGCGAATGACACGGTCATTTACGCCTTTCCCGCCACGAGCGGGCGAACCATACCACAAGCCGACGGGTTCTAGAACTGTCTTTCGAAGGTGCTGCCCAGCCTTTACCGCGCCTTACGGCCTTTTCGTTGCCAATGTGAGGCGTGCCTGAAGGTCAGAGCGGACTCTTTCGAGCTTTCCAAAACGGATAGCCTCGCGAATTTCGCGCATCATGTCAAGGTAAAAGTACAGGTTATGGTGGGTGTTCAGGATCGTCGCGAGAAACTCTCCAGTGGTATAAAGATGCCGTAAGTATGCACGCGTGTA
>JBEKTG010000060.1:0-11401 GCA_049516275.1 Candidatus Acidiferrales bacterium | reverse complement strand
GCCCGTCGAGCTTCCCACGGGAGATCGATACGGAGGCCATCGACCCGGCGCGGGGCTGTTTGGCGAAAGCATTGTCGCAGTCGATCTCTATACCGGAAAGCGCATCTGGCACTACCAGTTGGTTCATCACGGCTTGTGGGATATGGACATCCCTTGCGCGCCGATGCTGGTGGATTTCAATCTGGATGGGAACGTCGTCAAGGCGGTAGCGCAGCCCACCAAGCAGGCGTACCTCTATGTTCTGGATCGCAAAACCGGCAAGCCTATCTGGCCGATCGAAGAAAAGCCAGTGCCGCAGGGCAGCGTTCCGGGCGAATGGTATTCACCGACGCAGCCAATTCCGAGCAAGCCGCCCGCTTACGGGCATCAGGGCGTCACGGTAGACGACTTGATCGATTTCACGCCCGAGTTGCGCGCCGAAGCCCTGCAAATGCTGAAGGACAATAAGTACGAGATTGGGCCGCTGTTCACGCCGCCGGTCGTCAGCAAGGCGGAAGGCCCGCTCGGCGTCGTCATCTCGCCGGCCGGACAAGGCGGAACCAACTGGCCGGGAGGGGCCTACGATCCCGAGACGCACCTGCTGTACGTGTTTTCGGAGACCACCAGCCAAGTCTCGAGACTGATTCATCCTCCGCCGGAAGTTTCTGACATGGACTATGTGACGGGACGCGCGGGACAGATTCCATCATCGGCGCGTCCCATGGGCGCAGTGGCGGTTGCGCCGCGCCCGACCGCCGCTGCCCAGCCCGCCGGTGGCGGAGGACCTCTTACCGTGCGTGGATTGCCGATACTGAAGCCACCCTACGGAATTCTGACGGCCATCAATCTGGACAAGGGCGATCTCGCGTGGGAAATTGCTCACGGCGAAACGCCGGATAATGTCCGCAACAGCCCGGCGCTGAAAGGCCTGAATATTCCGCGCACCGGGCGCACCGGCCTGCTCGGTCCGCTGGTGACCAAGACTCTGGTGATCATCGGCGAAGCGGGCTTTTTCACCGCTCCTAACGGACAGCGCGGCGCGATGCTGCGCGCGTACGACAAAGCCACCGGCAAGGAAGTAGGCGCAATCTTCATGCCGGCACCGCAGAGCGGCTCGCCCATGACGTACATGCTCAACGGCCAGCAATATCTGGCTGTTGCGATCAGCGGCGGGAATTATTCCGCCGAGCTGGTGGTATACAAGCTGCCGTCCGGCAACTCTGCAGCACCCGCGACACAATCGCGAGCAACGCAGCCGGCACAACCCGCGGCGGCGCAGGTGGCGGCCTCGAGCGCGCCGCTCTACACCGCGGCACAAGCAGGTCGTGGCCAGGCTCAGTACACACAGCAATGCGCCTCGTGCCATGGACAGAGCCTGGAGGGCATCGAAATCGCTCCGCCCCTCGCGGGTCCCGATTTCGTCGACAAGTGGACGGGCCAGTCGCTGGGCGACCTGTTCGAACGCATCCGCACCACCATGCCCAAAAACAAACCCGGGAGCCTCACCCGCGAGGCGGTCGCCGACATCACCGCCTACATCCTCAGCGTGAACCAGTACCCGGTCGGCTCAACAGATTTGCCTGCCGACGCGCAGCCGTTGAGGGGAATTCGAATCGATGCCGCAAAACCGCGGTGATTCATACCCACCGCCTAGAGGTCTTGGTTGGATTCTCGGGGGCGTGATTGAGTCACGCGGAAGATATCGACGGGCATTCAATCGGGTGGTTGATTCCCCTGAGGGCACAATTCCCGTCCTTCATGAGGCACTCGCGCCCTTACAAATAGGCGGTCCACGCTGCCGAGCTGTGCTACCGAGCGAATCTGGTCCCCGCTGGCGCAGAATGCCATGTTTTACTAGCGCTTGGGCAAACGACTGCGACCGCGGAGGTCCGAAGTGCTTTGAGTCGAGTTTACCAGACGCGTCTTACGGGTTCGGGATGGACGTTCACGACGTTCACCACGTTCACTCGGCGCGGACGGAGTCTTTTCCGTCTTTGCGGCCTCCGTCCTGGCGACTTGGGGGCCAGCACTGTTCACTGATACGTCGGTCGGGGAGCAGATCTTGCAATCTTCGACCGGTTCTTCTGTCCCGTGATCGCGGGCGTTTGCGTGTATTCGCTCCCGAGTGGAGGCGTCAAGGAACAGGATGTAGCCCGTATTCGTCCGCTGGCGATTCGTCAGCGACAAGGAGGTCAAAATATTCCCCATTTTGCGCTCGTTCACAATCGACTCGCCTCGCTTGGTAAGCTCTGAATTCACCGCGGCGGTCAACCCACGGAGCCCGACTGCGGGTGCTTTCGGTTTCTCATGAATCCACGAATACAGGACATGCAGCACCGTCGCCTGCGCTGGTGATAGCACCGCCGTCTGCAGCTCGCTTTGTTGCTCGATCAAAACCGCTAGGATTTCGCACAACTTCTCATCCTGTGTAATAGGAAGCGCGACCGCCCGATAGAGGTCGAGTTGCCGACCCGACAGTTTTACGTCGGCGGGAATTTTCGGCGCCGGGAATCCGTTGAAATGTTCAAATCGGAACTGCTGGAGTTGCATCCGGACCTTCTTCGCGAACGCCAGGATGGTTGGATGGTTCGGGCTCTTCAAGTCTGTGCGGGCGGTTTTGTGCATCGGCACAATCAGGCAGCGACTGTTGAGCGCCGCGTCATCCGGCAGTTCGAGCCATGAAAACGCCTTGGGGCCGAATGCCAACCGGGCCTTGTCTTTTCGGAGAGAAACAAATCCAGTTGTGCTAGTTGCTCTCAGCAGATGCATAAGCTCGCGTGAGTGGCCCGACGTCAGCGTTTCGTCGAGCAGGATCGTCGGCCGGATCCGATCAGAAATCTCATAAAAGGCAGCCGAGGTGATATCGGCGGTCAGCAGGCTGCGGTAGCACAAGAGGTTCAGAACCCGCAGCGCCGTCGTCTTGCCCGAGCCGGGGGGGCCGACTAGGGCGACGTAGGGGGCAGCTTGTAACTGTTCGGGGAACCACGTGCTCATGGCGTACGCGGTCAGCAGCATGCGCCACGGCATCTCAAGGTCAAGGCACATGTTGAAGAAACTGCCGACAGCCCCAACAAGGTCGAGCAGGGCTCCGTGTCCTTCCGCACCCTGGGCAAGGCACACGTGCTGGAGAACGCGGTCGGTGCGCGGCAGCGGCACAAGATTCCTGGTTCCATCCTCGAACCTTTCCGCCAGGCTGACGGTTCGCTCCCGGTACACCGCGAGGATAGACCTCCCCGGATTGGCCGGATCTTCAATCATCTCGATGAGCGTTCCGTCCGGTAGTTGCGCAAAATCGATTTCTACGATGTTGGAGCTCTCCATAATTTTTCCCCAGCAGTGCGTCGTACCGACGACTGGCTTGATCTCGATGTGGTTGATAAAGGCAGCCAAAATGTTCCTGGCCAAAAAAAAAAGACGAAGATACGCGGCGCCACTGCCGCTGCTCTTCGTCTGCTCTTCGTCTGCTCTTCGTCCTGTCCGTCAACACATTACCAACGGAAAACCTACTCTAAAGCACGTCGCCGTGATTGTCAAACGACCTGGCAAAGTGATCCTCCCGGGCGGCGGGGGGCAAGTCCCTCTCAGTTTGGGGCTTCTGAGGGCTCCATGGCGAAACCCGTAGCAACACTCGATCGGCGGCGATTACGGGTAGTAACGTACGTAAAGGCATTAGATGCAATAAGATTGCAACATCTCTCTGCGTGTGGTATTCTGGTAGATATACTATGGTAGAAGGGTATATTTGTGGCGCTTAATATTAAGAATGAAGAGACCCATAAGTTGGCCCAAGAATTAGCAAGGCTGACTGGCGAAAGTATGACCGCTGCAATCACCGAAGCCGTCCGGGAACGTTTGGACAGGGTACGCGCGGAGCACGGCGACGGCCTCGAGGACCGTTTGGTCAAGATCGGCAAGGAGTGCGCAGCACATCTACAGGAGCCCTACCGGCTTGTCGATCATGGCGAGATGCTGTACGACGAACGCGGGTTGCCGCGATGATTATCGATGCATCGGCTCTCATCGCAATTCTTCGCGATGAGCCGGAAGCAGGGACATTCGCGAAGGCCATAGCCGGTACGAACACCCGGCGAGTTTCGGCCGTCAATTACGTCGAAGCAGCAGCCGTCATCGATGCGAGCCGAAACCCCGTGGCCAGTCGACGGTTTGACGATCTGTTCCGCGAGGCAGATCTCATCATTGAGCAGGTTACGGAGGCGCAAGCCCGGATTGCCCGCGAAGCCTATCGCGATTTCGGCAAGGGCAGTGGTCATCCTGCGGGTCTGAATTTCGGGGACTGCTTCGCCTATGCCCTAGCCAAAACAACGGGCGAACCGATTCTGTTCAAGGGGGATGATTTCTCACGCACTGATCTCTCGCCCGCCCTCACGTGACACCGTGTTCTCGACCTAACTGGACCGGAATCCTGCCAGTTGCTTCAGCGTATTCCCTTCCCCAAACTGCTCGAATCGGTGGCGGCATTTCAATTCGCGGCTTGCCGCAATTAATCATTAAGGCCGCCAACAAGGGAGACCTTGCCACATGGAGAGAGATTCGCGAAATAATCGAGGACAAGACACGGATCGACGCGAGTCGACTTTTTAATTCGTAGCGGAGCCCCGAGCCATGCCGACTCCAATTTGATCTACGGCGCGAATCGGTTTTCCATCGAAACAAAGAGGATTTCCAACAACTTCTCGCTCTCCAGCACAATTCCAAACAGAAGACGGCTCCATAAGTTTCCACCGTCGGGCTTCCCAAATACCGGCCCGGTATCTCTCATGTCCGATTGCCCGACTCACGTTCCAAGTGAACTTATATCTGAACTGATTGCTTCCAGATGCGCCTTTGCTCGGGCATAATCACCCACAGCGCGTTCGCGGCGAAGAACGAGACATCGGGAATTGCGTTGAGGACTCTGAAGGCTCAGGAGATGAGCTCGGCACGCGTTTCGCATCAAATAAGTCCAACCGACTTTCAAATGACTGAATCCGGCCCCCCCCCGCGCCCACTTAAGGCGCTTGCCGCATGTATATTTCTGCTGGGTTTCATCTATTTGTTGCTCGGGATATTTCAGCCATTAAATCCCTTCGACGAAGGCTTCATAAACTACGGCGCTGAGCGAGTCTCGTACGGGGATGTCCCGTACCGGGATTTTTGGGTTGGTTATACGCCGGGGCAGTTCTATACGGTTGCAGGAGTTTTTCGAATTTTCGGCTACTCAATCCTGGTGGAGCGCATTTGGGATACAGTCGTGAGATTTGGGATCTGCGTCCTAGTGCTCCTGATCACCCAAAGGCTGGCCGGAAAGAAATATGCTTATATGTCCTTTGTGATCTGCGTGGTGTATCTCGCTTGGTGCGGTAGCTATGGTTATCCGGTCATCCCAGCGATGTTCTGTGGCCTGGGAGCTATTCTATTGCTGATTGAGTTCTACGTTGCGAGGCGATCGTTTCTTCTATTTTTGGGTGGGCTTGCAACGGGTACAACTGTTCTCTATCGACAAGATATCGGAGTCTATATATTGCTATCTGCGGTGGCGGCGATGGTGATTGTGTCATTCGAGAGGCCCATGCTGAAAGGCCAAATCATGGCCCGCGGAACTAATTGTTTCGAGTGCATCGTGTCGTACGGGCTCGGAATCTGTATTTTACTCATTCCGTGCTTTTTTTATTTCTTGCGAGCAGTTCCCATAGGAGTTTTAAGAGCGGACCTAATTACCTTCCCGCGAGAAGCCTCTCGCTTTTTACCACTCCCTCCTATTCTTCCGGGCGTTGTGCTGTTCAAGTCGAGCTTGCGGTTGCATGATATCTGGTTTTTGTTTTATGCGCCGATGGCAATATTTCTGGTTGGCTGGGTCGGACTTATTCGGTCATTTTTTAATCCCGCAAAATACCCCGAGAAGGTGCAGCAGTTCGGGCGAGCAGCGCTTACGGTATTCGGAACGGGATTACTGCTCACTGTCATCACGCGAGCCGACATTACCCATTGCCTCGCTATTACAATTGTGACCAGCGCTTTACTCCCAGTATTACTGGCTGATTGGTTCGCAAGGAGGCGACCAGCTTGGTCTACGGCATTGGTGATGCTATGTCTAGCGTTGCTGAGCCTGCCATATGTGGCGGCTCCCATCAGAAAGCTTTACTGGTACGATTCGCAATACGGTCCGCGTAAAGGCGAATCAGTTCTACAGAGGGCCCGGTTTTTCCAGGTGCCCGCAGACGAGGAAAATGCGATCCGGTTTATTCAGCAACATGTCCCCAAAGAGCAGGCGCTTTTTGTCGGAAACTCGCAGCATCATCGTGTTTTCGTGAACAACATTATGTTCTATTTCCTATCCCAGCGCCGCGCTGGAACTATGTATTACGAATTTGAGCCTGGAATGACCACGACAGCTCAAATCCAAAGAGACATCGTGGCAGACCTAAGCCGCAATCAAGTCAAATATGTCGTTCGGTGTGCTGGCTTTGACGGCTCCGATAACCCAGGAGAAAATCTTCATGACAGCGGCGTCACCATAATCGACGATTTCTTGGCGCAGAAATATCGGCCGGTTGAAAAGTTTGGAGACTACTCGATATGGGCAAGCCAATAACCCGATGATTCCGATTTTTATCAAAGAGCTCAATCGGCATGCCGATTGCAAAAACATCGGTGGCCACATTGATATTATAGCGGTTACCGTAGCCTGCCGACCCTCAAAACAAAAGTTTTTCAGAGTCGGCGTGTCGTTATTACGACGAAACCGCAGCCCGGAATATCCGGCAACAGGCGGCACGGCTCGCTGCAACTCTACCGGCTCCCTTGAAGCGACGACCCGAGCGCACGAATAACTACAGCGCGATTATCCTTAAGCGGATGAGCCAGATGGGTTGGTAATCGTCGCTACCCATAAGCCTTCTTAGACCAAGGCAGGAACAGATCTCACCAAGGGCATAACGTAACGAGTAATAACGGATAACGTCTCGCAGCATGCCGCTACTCTGGTGATGACTCCTCAATACCTGGACAATTCTGGGAAGAGGTGCTTGGTCATGCGAAAAGGGATTACTCTGCCGTGGGTCAACACACGCGTAATGCGAACGTCGTTGGTCGTCTTGCTAGTCTCAATTGGGGCCCAGGCCGCCCGGGCGCAGGCTCCCCTTGAGCCATCCCAACTGCCCCAACGCACCATGTTCTACCTAATCTGGCGTGGTGCTCCTTCGCCGAGTGAGCGAAATGCGAATTCTCTAATGGCTTTGTGGGACGATCCGGATTTCGCTTCGGTTCGTTCCACGCTGGCCGCCCGGATGCTCGCTTCTTCCGACAAGGAATCCCTGCAACCCAAGCTGACGCCGCAGGAACTGGGTGAGTTTGCATCGCTTCTCGATAACGCCTTTACGCTGGGATACATCCAGGATCCTAGGGAGCATCGGCCCGCCGCAATCCCCGCTGGAGCCAAGCCGCCTGCATGGGATGGAACGTTTTTTGTGTACAACCGCGCCGGCAAAGAAGCACTCCTGAGCAAAGCGATTCTTCGCATGCGCAGTGCTGCAAAAGAAACTCTCCGCATCTCGCAAGTCACGCTCGCGGGTGTGCCGGTGCTGAAGATCGAGAACAAGACCAACTCCAGCTACTGGGTTGAGAACGGACAGTATGCTGTAGGGGCAGGCGAAGCGGCGGTAATGGAAGAAATCCTGAACCGGCTCAAAAACACTTCGCCACAAGAAACCTCGCTCGCGCAATCTGCAGCGTACCAGGAATCCCAGTCGGTTGTAGGAAGCGGCGTTCTGGAATTCTTCTTGCGCGTCCCGGACCTGAAAGAGTTGATCCCAGCTTCCAACCCTGGACCGTTCCAGGCTCAGAAGCTTCTCGACGTCGTGCGACTCGATGCGGTGCACTCGATCGCCGGCCACGTTACTCTTGACGGCGCTCGCACGCACGTGCAGGCTGCCATTCTTGGCGACACCGATCCCGGAACTCCGTTTGATACCTGGGCCAACGGCCAAACCGCTTCCGCTTCGCTGGCTTTCGCACCTGCCGAAACGATTTCCTACACTTCCGGACACCTCAACCTGCTCGGCATCTACGACATGATTAAGCGCATCGGGCACGCCGCTTTCCCTGCTGGACAGCAAGGAAATGCGGATTTGATCGACATCATGGCCCAGCAGCGTTTCGGCATGCCGCTCACCAATGCGGTGCGGCTCTTCACCGGAGAATTTGCCTCCATGCAAACGAGTCCTTCCTTGGATTCGGCAAAACAGGTGTTTCTCCTTTCGATCAGCAACAAACCTGACACACTCAAGCTGCTTCGCGCCATCTTTGGTGATCGGGTGACTTCCGAACGCAATGAAGGGGACGCTACGCTTCTAAAAATCTCGTTGCGTGGAAATCAAGGCAGCGCCGGAGTGGCGCAGTGGAATTTCTTTCAGGTCGCGGTGACGCCGGACATGGTGATTTGCGCCAGCAGTATCGATACGTTGCGCGAAACGCTAGCTTATCACGCGAAAGCCTCAACAACCGCGGGGCTTGCCAGCCTTCCGCAATTCCAAGCAAATCGCGGCGGCACGCCCCCGAATCTCATAGGACTGAGCTACTTCGATTTCCAGAAAGTGGACTGGCAAGCCGCGAAGGACCACCGGCTCCAGGACGGCAAAAAGCCACAGATAGCCAAAAGCGCTGCTGGCATTGGGACGGCTTCAACGGATCCATCGAAAATCCCGGATTGGGTCTCGCAAGTCAATGCTCAGGCCCTGTCGCGGCATCTTCACACCTCTTGGAGCGTTTCGTGGAAAGACGCCAAGGGCATCCATTGGGACCAATGGATTGAATAGTTCCGGTTGAATCTAATCGGCTGATAAGTTCTGAGAAACGGGGTTCCTGGACATGAGGACACAAGTCCTTTTTGACTCAGGGCGCATGCCGCACCCCTCGGACGCCGGGGGAACGTTGCGCGTCGATGGGACGAGGGTGTACGTTATCAGCCAGAAGTCGATATAGGGCTCCAGGAATAAGTTGGCCTGCAGTGGCATTGGAGCGAACTGTTGCCGAGTGAATCGACCGCGTCCGCGGAAAAACAACCAGCGCTCCTGAGCAGAGGCAGCACGCTGCGAAGACTGGTGGGCATTGGAGTTGTTATTCTGTGCGTTGCGGGAGGATTTCTCTATCTAGGCGGCTGGTTCAGCCCAAACGCGTTGACGCCTGCGCGGTTCGTCGACGCATTTGAGCGGGCCGACGGAGTCTTTTCCGGTTTTCGGCGCAATCATGCCAAAGGCGTCGGCGTCAGTGGTTATTTCGAAAGCAATGGCCAGGGAGCGAGGCTCTCAAAGGCCGTCGTCTTCAGACCGGGGCGCGTGCCCGTGATCGGGCGGTTCTCGTTTGGTGGCGGCGATCCAAATGTTGCTGACGCGACTAACGCGGTCCGCGGCCTGGGGCTTTTGTTCTGGCTGCCGGATGGCGAAGAGTGGCGGACGGCGATGGTCAACCTGCCCGTGTTTCCGTTCCAGACGCCGCAGGACTTCTACGACAATCTGGTTGCGTCGCAGCCCGACCCCAAGACGGCCAAACCCGATCCGGAAAAAATGGCGGCATTTGCCGCAAGCCATCCCGCAACAGTGCGGGCGCTGGGTATTATCCAGAGCCACGCACCGTCGTCTGGTTTCGACAACACGGCGTTTCATAGCCTGAACGCTTTCCTGTTCATCGACGCGACAGGCAAGTCGATCCCGGTGCGCTGGACGCTGGCGCCGGTGCAGCCGTTTGCGGCAGCCAGCGTGGCGGCGACGGCTAAGACAGACAAGAACTATATGTTTGACGCGCTCATCGCGAGCATCCTGCGGCATTCGTTGCAATGGCATCTGATCATCACTATCGGGCAGCCGGGGGACCCGACCAACGACGCCACCTTGGCGTGGCCTGAGGGGCGGGAGCAGGTGGATGTGGGAATGCTGACCCTCGATCATATCGAGAGCGAGGAAACCAGCCTCGCCCGAGACATCAATTTCGATCCGCTAGTTTTGCCGAGCGGTATGGCGCCGTCCGAAGATCCTCTGCTCAGCGCGCGATCGGCGGTTTATTCACAATCGTTTACACGGCGGGCGGGCGAAGCAAGGACGCCGAGCGCGATATCGCTTCGGGAAGTGCGAAAGTGAACATGGCAAGCCAGCAGACGCAATTCACAGTTCTCATGCGAATTCTGCACTGGCTGATGGCCGCGATGGTCCTGACCATGCTGGGGATTGGCGTTGCGATGGTCGCATCGCTCGGCGACTACCATCGTCTGGTTTCCATTCACCGCCCGTTGGGGATCGCCATCCTGATTGTGGTCGTGATTCGTTTCGTGAATCGCCAGCTCAGTACTCTGCCTCCGTTTCCCGCCAGCATGTCGTCCCAGGAGCGCTTCGTCGCACACGCATCCGAAGTATTGTTGTACACGCTGCTGTTTGTGCTGCCGCTAATCGGGTGGGGGATGTTGTCGGCGGCGCGCTTTCCGATCGTGCTGTGCGGGCCGCTTCATCTTCCCCCGATTCTTCCGCACAGCGTGATCTTGTACGCGTTTCTGAGGAGAACGCACACGGTTCTCGCTTACCTTTTGTCCCTGGCGTTTATCGCCCATTTTGGAGCGATTTTGTTTCACACGCTCGTCGTGCGAGACCGATTGTTCAGCCGCATGGCGCCGTGGAGAGTTCGCGCGCGCTAGGCGGATTCTGCACAGGGGCGTGTCAAATAATCTAGCCGTGACCCTCACGACGCAACGTAGAACTTGACCAGCGTTCTTTCGATCGCAATCCTAGAGAGGCATAGGGGATGGATGTGGATGATCCTCCCAATCTACAACGCTTTGTGGATGCCCAGAAGGGCGTATTCGAGGCGGTATGCACAGAACTGCGCGAAGGTCAGAAACGGACCCATTGGATGTGGTTCATTTTCCCTCAACTTGCAGGGCTTGGGCACAGTAGCATGGCGATCAAGTACGCAATCTCTTCGCGGCGAGAAGCCGAGGCGTATTTGAAGCACCCACTTCTCGGACCGCGACTACGTGAGTGCACTCAGCTTGTGACCCGTGTGGAGGGTCGTTCAATCAAGCAGATTTTTGGAAGCCCTGACGATCTTAAGTTTCGATCTTCGATGACTCTATTCGCCAGCACTGCGTCCGACAATCAGATATTTAAGGATGCCTTACAAAAGTACTTTGCCGGCGAACTCGATCAATTAACTATCGAACGACTCTGATTGCTAGGACGTAAACCCACACGCCATCGCGCCCGGATGAATCGACGTTCCAGATTCTTAAAGTCGTGCTTCACTTCTTCGGTAACGGCTGCCGGTTCAGACGGTCGATGCAACACCCCGCTGGTCATTTGATCTGGCAATACGTTTCAAGTGGACCGAGCTTTGGGGTTGCAGTTCGCTTTTACCTAAACAGGACGCCTTTTCTTCGCTT
>JBEKTG010000059.1:0-11416 GCA_049516275.1 Candidatus Acidiferrales bacterium | reverse complement strand
TTCATGGCCGCCAATCAGTACTGGATCAAGCACAACATGTTCGCGCAGGCCATGCGCGCGGTGGACCCTCACATCAAGTTCGTGTCGTCGGGCGCGTCGCCCGTCGAGACCAGCCAGAGCCACGCGTCGATCGTAATCACCGGCAAGCACGTTGCCTCCTTCGGCGGACCCGCGGACTTTACGGGCGCGCTTCTGGCCAACTCCTCGGATTACATCGATGCCGCCGCCGAACACATCTATCCCTCCATGGTGGACATGGCCTTCGACGCCGAGAAGCAGGACTACGTCAAGGTGGACGAACCCCTGGTTGCTCGCGCGCGCAAGTTGTCCAACGCCGTCCGTGCCGTAATCGAAGCCTGGGGCGAATACCAGCGGCGCTTCCCGAATCTCGACATGAATCGATACCCCATCGCGCTCGATGAGTGGGTCTCCGAATGGACCGGAGAACGCGGCCAGCGCGCCCCCGGCTATTCGATGTTTGCGCCCCTGGCTTGCGCCGAGGCCATGCAGGAAATGTTCCGCCACTCGAACATGTTCATCATTTCAGCCTACACCGCGGCTCCCCAGCTGCTCGCCACCAACAAGACCGATGCCACCGTGCGCCCGATCGGGCTGATGTTCGAACTCTATCGCCGCCACTTCGGCACAATCCCGGTCGAAGTGACGGGAAACTCACCCCAGCACGACGTGAAGGGCACGCCCTGGGTCGACAAGGCCAACACCTCCTCGGGCAGCGATACCTATCCCCTGGATGCCGCAGCCGCTCTAACGCCCGACAAAAAAGCTCTCACCGTAGCCATCGTGAATCCCACCGAATCCGAGCAGCAGATAGACGTGGCAATCAAAGGCGCGGCAGTTCAGGACAAGGGCCAAGTCTGGCGAGTCGCCGGCACCAACCTAACGGACGACAACGAGCCCGGCAAGCCGCTCGCGGTCAGTATTGTGGAGACTCCATTCACAGGGGCCCCCGGCACGCTGACCGTTCCCAAGCTCAGCATAAGCATCTACGAGCTGTCCCTCCGCTAAAGGTATGGGGTGCCCGTTCCGGCGTCCCTTGCAGGTAAATTTGTAAGTGGGCGGAGCTAGCAGGTTGGCCCGGAGCGGCGAAGCTTTTGATATTCTGCGTCGGAAAGGCCGATGCGCTTTCGAATCGCGGCTTGAGACTTGGCCAGCGCGGTCGATTGCAACCGGCAGACGCCGCGCCTCCAGACGTCCCCCGTCTGCGGGTCCACGGCGAAATCGTCCACGACGGTGCTGCCATCGGGATCGGGATTGTCCCAGATAGCCTCGAACGCGTAGAAATCCGGAAAGTGTTCCTCTTTGTATTTTTCCAGCGTCAGGCCGGGGAGCTTCCTCGACTCCGGATCGATGGCGTCAAAAGCTAGTTCAATCGCCTCTTCCCGGGTGATTTTTCGCGGCGCGCTTTGCGCGCGAACATGAACCCAAACGCCCAGGCACAACCAAAAGGCGGCGGCGAAGCCCCCGGTGCGAAGTATCTTCAACGAAATCCTCATGCAGACAATTGTGCCACACCTCTTCCCGAATTCTTCACGAATGGGTTTCCCGCGCCGCGATAGCGCGACGAATTCCAGCATCGCGGTGTACAATCTCGAATCAGATGGCCACGCAATTGTCTTCGCTGCCCGATTCACCCGGCTCGCAGGTCGAAACCGCCGCTCCGCGCGTCACCCTGAGGAATTATTTCGCGCATTCCTTTGACTCCGCCATCGCCGCCGCGCGCACCTGCTATTCAACTCACTTGATTCAGCCGGACGAAATCACCGAGAAGCAGCGCGTCATGATCGGCTCGGGAACTTTTTTCGGCGGCCATCATACGGTCTACCAGCACGCCCATTTTGAATTCGGCCTTGAGAACGTCAGCCGGCAATTCGTGTGGTCTTTCCTGCACGCGCATCCTTTTTACAACTCCGAGCAGCAGAGCCAACGATACGTCCGCCTCGATCGCGCGCAAGCCTACGTGCCGCCCCCGGGCGCGCTAAACTTCGGCCCGACCGAACGCGTCATTTATGAAAAGGCAATCGAGCGCGCCTGGCAAAGCTACCGCGAGCTCACGCGTCTGCTCGCGCCGACCGCGCGCGAAATCCTCGCGGATATCTGGCACATCGGCCCGATGTCCCATACAAAACGCGTGCAGAAGGTCGACCGCCAGGCGGAAAAGCGCGCTATCGAGGTCGCCCGCTACGTGCTGCCCGTGGCCGCCTTCACCACCATGGTCCACACGATTTCCGGCATCGTCCTCTACCGCCTGCAGCGGATGCAGGCAGCCAACGATACGCCGTCGGAATCGCGCCAGATCGTGGGCGAGATGGTGGCGCGGGTGCGCGAGGTGGATCCGCAATTCTTCGATCGCTTCGACAACGAGCCGATGGAGGATCTGCCCGAATGGCAGCAGCCGCCGCGAGTCGGCCAAGTCTTTGCCCGCGAATTTGACGCGCGCCTGGGCGGCCTCACCAGCCTCCTGACCGATTATTCGCCGAACACGATGGCCGCCGTCGCGGACGCGTATCGCGCCGTCATGGGACTCACGGTGGCCGAATGTCCCGACAATGAAGCGCTCGACCGCCTTCTCAATCCCGCGCGCAACCCCTACCGCCGTGAGACGCTCAACGTAGGCGTCCACGCGCCCATGATGCGCGCCCTGCAGCACGCCAATTTCACGTTCGCCAAAAAAATCAGCCACACCGCCGACAGCCAGGACCAGCGCCACCGCATGGTTCCCGGCTCACGCCCCCTGCTCACCCTCTCCGACACGCGTTCGCCCGACTACATCACGCCCATGCTGATCCGCGAGAATCCGCAGGCCCTCGAAATCTATCGGCAAGCCATGGAAGAAGCCTGGGCGGCCAAGAATGAGCTGCTCGACCGCGGCGTCGCGCCCGAATTCGCGCTCTACCTGCTTCCCAATGCCAAGGCGATCCGCCTTGTCGAGACAGGCTCGCTCCTGCACCTGCTCCACAAATGGACCATGCGGACGTGTTTCAACGCGCAGGAGGAAATTTACCAATCCTCCCTCGAGGAAGTTCAGCAGGTGCGCGCGGCCTTCCCCGAACTCGGCCGCTACCTCGGCCCTCCGTGCTTTATCCGCGCCGGAATCTCGACGCCCATCTGCACCGAAGGCTCGCACTTCTGCGGCGTAAAAGTCTGGCTCGATTTCCCCAATATTCAACGCCGGATTTGAAAGTAGCTGGATTGAAAGATCAAGTCGGCGTTAGCGGCTGAGGATGCGCGTGGTAGTGGCCGACACGAGTTCGTAACTTACCCCGCGCCAGCGCATGCGCTTGCTCGCCAGCGAAGCACCGAAATTCCAGGCAAACAGAAACGGAACGATCGGCGCGAGCAGCATCCACACCCAGTTCCATTTCTTCAGCGGACCTCTCCATTGCGGCAACAATTCGTCGACGGCAACCGTCCTCACCGCGCCCTTCATGGCCGCCAGCAGAGGAATCACCAGCGCAATCAGCGCCAGCTCGATCCACGTGTCGCCGCCGATCATCGAAATCAGAATCGCCACGATGGCGTAAAGCAGCGTCAGCGAATAAGCCCAGTGGGCCAACGCGCCCATCAGCCACCGCTTCAGCGAATACACGCGCGTGATCAGCATCTGCCGGTTTGTGAATTCGAGAAGACTCTTGCCCGTCCAGGGATGCAGCGTGGGCGCCAGGCATTCCGCGCAAAAAACAATCGGCTTGCGGGCAGCTTCGAGAGCCTGCGTCATCGCAAAATCGTCGCTGGCGGCGCCGTTCCAGAAATCCAGCACGTGTGCATCTTCAAACGTCTGCCGCCGGATCGCCGTGCCGCCGCCCCAGCAGAAATTCTCTCCGGCTCGGCCCAACAGCGTCGCCACCGAGGCGTTCCACGCGGAAGCCATCGCGCTGGCAAAGCCACCTGCGCCCATGGCGCCGCTCGGAATGATCCAGCGATAGCCAGTCGTCGCGCCGATCCGTGCATCCTGTAACGGAGCGACGATCTTCTTCAGCCACCCGCGTGGGAGTCGCGCATCCGAATCCGTAAACACAAACACATCCACATTCTCCGGCAGCGACTCCACCGTGCGGCGCAGGTTAAAAACTTTCTCGCTGCACGCATCCGCCGGACCCGCGATCACGATATGCACCGGATGCGGGCTGATCGCTTTCACCTGCTCGATCGCCTTGAGCGCGGGATCGAGGCTCGACGCGAGCGCGAAGTAAACCTCGTAATTGGGATAGTCGAAGTTGGCCAGCGCCGCCAGGTTCTCGTCCAGCCCCGGCTCGTTGCCCTTGCACGGGCAGATCACCGCCGTCACCGGCGTGTAAAAGCCCGCGTGCGACGCCATCCGCTTCCGAACGAGCTGCAGCCACTGAAAGCCGTCCCAGAGCGAATAAATCCCCACGGCGATCTGCACGATTACGAGAATGTAGAACAGGTCGATCACAGGCCGGTCACATCGCGAGAATAGCAAACGCGGAGAACTACGGGCGAAATTGCCGCGATTGACTTGCCAAGTCGCCAAGGGGGAGGCGCGAATTAGAAACGCGTGGGCCCTAACTTAACCAAGCCCGAAGGCTCAGTTGTCGCGGTGGCGGGAAAATACCTTCTGCAGCACGCGGTCGGCGGCGGCATTCAGCTCCGCCTGAAATTTCCCAGCCTCCCGGCGCGCCTGCTCCATCAGCGAAGCGTCCAATACCAGCCCCACCCGGTCGACGAAAGGCCCCGAAGCACCGGCTTTCGACGGTCGCGCGCCTCCGCGCGGCGCGGGTCCGCTGAGTTGTTCATAGAGGCCGAGGTCGCGCCAGAATCCCTCGGCATCCTCGTCGGTCCATTCCAGCGCCTGTCCCAGCGCCACAAAAAATTCCTCGCGAAAAAGATCGAGAAACGGAATCCCCAGCTCCATCGACGCAGCACGCTTCGCCGGTTTCGTTTTTGCGCCTTTCTTTCCTTTCGTGCGCCGCTTCGCGCCGCGAACCGTCACGCTCACCTTCAGCCGCGTCGGCAAGGACGACTCGATGCGCATCACCATCGCCAGAATCGCTTCGCGCCGGACCGCCTGCAGTTGCTCCCGGTAAAGCGCCGGCTGGTCGGCGCGCCCCGGCCGGCGAAACTCCGCCGAGTACATATCCAGAAAGCGCTGCACCATTTCATTGCGGTCGATGGTCGCCAGCAGCATCGTCGCAGCGTCGCGCGCGCGTATCACCAGTTCTCGTGGACGGTAAGGCATCGGAAGTGTCTAGCTCTACGCGAATCCGCCGCCCTCCGCAACAGGAAACAATAATTCCACCCGCGCTCCTCCTGTACTTCGCATGAGTGCGGCTTTGTTGCGCGCAATGGATTCGTCTATGATTTACCGAGGAGAAGCCAATCGCTACCCTATACGTAGAAAACATTCCGCAGGATCTGTATGAAGCCCTTCGAGGACGCGCCCGCTCCCGCCGCCGTTCCATCGCCGAGGAAGTTTTGGCGCTGCTGGGGGCTAACGTTCCCACCGAAAAGGAGTTGAAGACCAGGCGGCAGTTCTTTCACCGTATCCGTCAGATGCGATCCGGAAAACCCCCAAAGAAGAAGAGGATGCTCCCGGCGACGGAGGAAATGCTCCGCTCCGACCGCGCCCGATGACGCCCCTCGTCCTGGACGCAGGACTGGGGGCGCGTTTGCCGGTCAAATGGCGCGGCGCGGCATAAAAAAAGGCCCGGAGATTTCTCTCCGAGCCTCGGATTGGGTTAAATTTTTCAGCGCGCGCTGCGGGCTGCGGCTTCTTAGTGCACCGGCCCCGCGGCGGGTGGCCGGTTCTCGCCGGGCACTCCACCCGTTACCGGTCGGACCGGCTTCTCGAATTTGCCGAGCGCGATATCGAGAGCCTGCTCCGCCGTCCGCACGAAGTGGATTTCAATCCCCTCGAGCATTTCCGGCTGCAGGTCCTCCTTCACGTTCGGTTCATTCTCGGACGGAAGAATCACTTCCTTGATTCCCGCCCGCTTGGCGCCGAGCACCTTCTCCTTCACGCCCCCGATCGGCAGCACGATCCCGGAGAGTGAAATTTCCCCGGTCATCGCCACGCGCGGCCGCACGGGACGCCCGGTCAGAAGACTGACCAGCGCGGTCACCATCGCCACGCCCGCCGACGGCCCGTCCTTCGGAATCGCTCCCGAAGGCACATGGACGTGCAGGTCGAGCTTCCGGAAGAAGTCCGGATCGATGCCGTAACGATCGGTGTTCGCCCGCACCCACGTGAGCGCCGCCCGCATCGACTCCTGCATCACCTCGCCCAGATGCCCGGTCATCGTGAAGCCCTTCCCGCCGCGCATCTTGCTCGCCTCGATGAAAACGATATCGCCGCCCACCGGCGTCCATACCAGCCCCACCGAAACTCCCGGCTTGCTGACGCGTTCCTCCACCTCTTTTTCGAGGCGGTATTTCGGAATGCCCAGCGCCTCGCGAATCACGTCAGGCGTCACGATCAGCTTATCTGTCTTGCCCTCGGCGATCCGCCGCGCCTGCTTCCGCACCAGCGTGGCGATTTCCCGTTCGAGGTTGCGCACGCCCGCTTCCCGCGTGTAGTGGTGAATCAGGTCGTGCAAAGACTCGTCGGTGAACTCGATCTGCTCGCCGAGCGCCAGTCCATGCTCTTTGGTCTGCCGCGGGATCAGGAACCTCTTCGCAATGTGGACCTTTTCCTCCTCGGTGTAGCCCGCGAGTTCGATCACTTCCATGCGGTCCCGCAGCGGTTCCGGAATCGGGTCCATCCAGTTGGCCGTCGCGATGAAAAGCACCTTCGACAAATCGAACGGCACATCCAGATAGTGATCGCGGAACGTCGAGTTCTGCTCCGGATCGAGCACCTCCATCAGCGCCGCCGAAGGATCGCCCCGGAAATCCCGGCCGAGTTTGTCGACCTCGTCCAGCATCAGGACGGGGTCCATCGTCTCAGCACGGCGAATTCCCTGAATGATCTGCCCGGGCAACGCCCCGATATAGGTGCGGCGATGTCCGCGGATTTCCGCTTCGTCGTGCATCCCGCCCAGCGAAATGCGCACGAATTTGCGTCCCATCGCGCGTGCAATCGACTTCCCCAGCGAGGTCTTGCCCACGCCAGGAGGCCCGACGAAGCAAAGGATCGGCCCCTTCATTCCCGGCTGAAGCTTCTTCACCGCCAGGTAGTCGAGCAGCCGCTGCTTCACCTTCACCAGGTCGTAGTGATCCTCATCGAGGATCTCCTGCGCCTTGCCGATGTCGATGGCTTCCTCGCCCGTGCCGGAGGTCTTGTTCCATGGCAGCGAGGTCATCCATTCGAGGTACGTCCTCGACACCATGTATTCCGCCGAAGCCGGAGTCATCTTCGCCAGCCTCTTCAGCTCGCGATCGCACTCCTTCTTGGCCTCCGCGGACATTCCGGACTCTTCCACTTTCTTCCGCAGTTCGTCGACTTCCGCGACGCCGTCGTCCGATTCGCCCAGCTCCTTCTGAATGGCTTTCATCTGCTCGCGCAGCAGAAACTCGCGCTGGCTCTGGTTCACCTGCTCCTGAACCTGCTCGTGGATCTTGTTGCGCAGCTCGAGCACTTCCTTTTCCTTGGAGAGCTCATTGATTAGCGTCTCCAGCCGCTTGCGGACGTTGAACGTCTCGAGCAGTTCCTGCCGCACCATCGTGTTCAGCGACGGCAGCGTGGAAGCCACAAAATCGGCCAGCCGCGAGGGCGAGTCGATATTCGCGACCTCTGTCTGCAGGTCATCTGAAAGCTGCGGCGAACGCGCCACCACGTCCCGGAACAGCTCCTGGACGTTGCGCTCGAGCGCCGTCAACTCCGCGTCCCGCTCGTCTGCAAGATTCGGCTGGATCTCGATCCGCGCCTTCATAAACGGCTTCAGACCGACCACTTCCAGCACCCGCAGGCGATCGAGCCCCTCCAGGAACGCTACGACGTTCCCGTTGGGCATGCGAACCATCTTGTGTACTTTCGCCAGCGTTCCTACGCTATGAAGATCGGCCCCCGACGGCGATTCAATCCGTGGATCCAGCTGCGCTACCACCCCGAGGAGCTTCTCCGGCCCCTCCAATGAGTCGAGCAGGGCTAGCGAGCTCTCGCGGCCAACCGGCAACGGCATCACCGCGCCCGGAAATAGCACCGTGTCGCGCACCGGCAGAACGGGAAGCTCTGGTGGAACGACTCTCGTTGTTTTACTCACCTTGTCCCCCTCCGGACCTTATAACCTATTTTATGAGTCCTCAGCCTACTTATCGGCTGTCTGTTTGATTTAGATGCAACTGAACGGAAAAAGATTTCCCAATTTTCGCCTGTCGCTATAAGCAGATGTTAGTGTATCTCACTAAAGCCTTTATTTTAAATTGTGGGACCAATTTGACTTGTTCAGATGAGCAACCCACAAATAAAAGAAAATAATAGTTTTATTTATTCACAAACGAATGCCGCACCAGCTCGACCGCTTCTTCTCTCGTTTGAATCTTTCCGTTGAGCTGTGCCTCTTCAACGGCCTCCAGGATCGCCTTGAAGGGCGGTCCGGGAGCAAAACCCAAAGCTTTCAGGTCCTCGCCGCTCAGGAGCCGGGGCGGCCTCACCTGCTCGGGAGGAGTTTCGGCCAGGAATCTCTGCACGAAATCATAGGCCTCGAGGCTGCCGTGGCTGGAAAGGCAGTCCAGGCGGTGCAGCGCCAGGTGCTCCTCGAACCGTTCGAGCCGCACGAACCTCTTCAGCGTGGACGGCTTCATCTGGCTGACATCCTTAAATCTCAGATGATTGGCTACCAGGGCGGCAATCTGCCCGGTATCTTCATTGGAAAAGCGCAGCCGCCGGCAGATCGCCTCCGCCATCCGCGTGCCCACCTCCACGTGTTCGTCAAAGCGGATGCGGCCGTTCGGACCCACCGGGGGCTTAAACGTAGGTGGCTTGCCCACGTCGTGCAGCAATACTCCCCAACCGAGGGTCGGCGTAGTTCCGGCTGGCAGCCCCTCCAGCATCATCAGCGTGTGAATCCAAACGTCCCCTTCGGGATGGAACTGTGGAGGCTGTTCCACGCCCTTCATCCGCGCAATCTCTGGCAGGACTTCCGGCAGAAGCCGCGTCGCGTCCAGCAGTTCAAACCCGCGCCGGGCCGCGCCCTCGGTCAGCAGCTTGGTCAATTCGTCCCGGAGTCGCTCGGCGGATACCTGGTGGATCTGAGGCGCGAGATTTACGATCGCCGCAAACGTTGCCTCCTCGATGGCATAGCCAAAGCGCGCGGCGAAGCGCACCGCGCGGATCATTCGGAGCTTGTCCTCGCGGAATCGGAGTTCCGGATCGCCGATTGCGCGAATGATTCCCGCGTCAAGATCCTTGCGCCCGCCGACAAAATCCAGCACCTTCTCGGTTTCCGGATCGAGCAGCAGCGCGTTGATCGTAAAGTCGCGCCGCCGGACGTCCTCTTCGGGGCTTTTCGAGTAGATCACCCTGTCGGGGTGCCGTCCGTCTGAGTAACCCACATCCGAGCGAAACGTCGCCACCTCCACCTGCGCCCCGGGTTCCGCTTCGCCTTCGCCGGTAACAACGATCACGCCGAACTGTGCGCCGACAGCCAGGCTGCGAGGAAAGAGCTGCTGCACGCGGTCGGGCGTCGCATCCGTTGCCACGTCGTAGTCCACCGGCTCGCGACCGAGAACGATATCCCGCACGCATCCGCCTACCAGGTAAGCCTGATGCCCCGCCGCGCGAAGGGTGCGGCAGATTTGTTCCGCGAGTGCGCGAGCGATCATGTTTCGATTATGAGCGAAAACCGAAGCCGATAGAAACCCTTGCGCCGCGTGAGCGTTCAAGAGTCAATCCGTGCGCGATGATTCCTCGCGGAGATGCTGCGGCGATCACTCTTCCCGCCGCTCACGATGCTCGAGCGAGCCGCCAAATTGAACCTTCGAGAATCCGAACTTATCGCGCAGCCGGTCGGTCGCGCGCGCGAGCCGTTCGAGCTTTTCGCGCCTGCCCGGATCGAGAAGGTCAAGTTGCCCCGAGGCCCCCGCCGAAAATTGCGAAAACTCCACTCCCACCAGCCGCAGCTGGGCTTTCCCATCCCACGCGCGCAAAAAAAGCTCGCGGACCGCCTTCAAAAACACCGTGTCCAGGTCGGACGGCTCCGCAAGTGTATGCCCGCGCGAAATCGTCTTGAAATCCGCATACCGCAGCGTCAGCGTCACCGTGCGCGCATGCAGCCCCGCATCGCGCACGCGCTTCGAGGCCTTCTGGCACAGATAGCTCAACGTGGATTCGAGGCGCCCGCGGTCGTTCGTATCCTCGCCAAACGTCTGGTTGTGCGAAAGCGACTTCGCCTCCGCATCCACGAAAAACTCGTAAGAATCGATTCCGCGCGCCTTGCGAAAAAGCGCTTCGCCCCATTTCCCGAAATTTTCTTCCAGCCGTTCCTGCGTCGCCGCCTGCAACTGGGCGATCGACTCGATGCCGATCGCTTTCAGCGCCCCTTCCGTCACTTTCCCGATGCCCGGTATCCGCCTCACCGATAGAGGCGCAAGAAACGCTTCCTCGCTTCCCGGCGCCACCCACACGAGCCCCCGGGGCTTGGCCTGCTCGCTGGCCACCTTGGCGATCAAACGCGACGTGCCGACGCCTACCGAGCAAGGCAGCCCGGTCGTCGAAGTAATTTCCCGGGAAAGTTTGTCCGCCGCGGCGAGCGCCGGACCATGCAGCCGCTCCGTTCCCGCAAGGTCGATATAAGCCTCGTCCACCGACGCCATCTCCACCGTCGGCGAGTATTTCGAAAGGATCGAAGCAATGCGGTCGCTCCAGCGCCCATAAAGCTCATGGTGACTATCGAGAAACACCGCCTGCGGACAGAGCTTCGCCGCCGTGCGCAGCGCCATTGCCGAATGCACGCCGAAGCGCCGCGCTTCGTAGCTCGCCGAGGTAACCACTCCGCGCTGGTCCCGCTGCCCTCCGACGATCACCGGCAGCCCTTTCAGCTCGGGACGCGCAAGCAGCTCCACCGACACAAAAAATGCGTCCATGTCGATATGGAGGATAGAAGCGTTCGATTCGGGCGTGGCAGCTTCGGGAGGCCCATGCTTCGCGCGGAAATGAGCCAGTTTTGGCATAACGAGAAGCTACCGCATGGATCGGGCCGCGTCGAGTGTGGGCTTCGCGTGGTTGGCTGCGGTGCCGTTAGAGCCGTTTCTCGGCGGCAAGCACGCGGGGAATCCCGGCGAGGTCGTTCGTGACGCTGATGTTCACCCACCCGGGCGCTTCGCGGACAATTCTCAGCACGGGATCGGCACAATTGTAGCCCAGCTCCAGCACGAGAATTCCGCCCTCTCGGAGAAGCGCGCCAGCCTGCGCGATCAGCGGTCCGTACATCTCGGGCCCCGTGCGGCCACCAAACAATGCGGCATGAGGCTCGTGCTCCCGCACCTCGCGCGGAAGCGT
>JBEKTG010000058.1:0-11449 GCA_049516275.1 Candidatus Acidiferrales bacterium | reverse complement strand
TTTTACTCCCCGCCACCAGAATTAGCCTCTAGTGATAAGTCAGTTTAGTGGCCAGGGTTGTACCGCACCCAGGCTTTATTGTAAATGCTTTTGTATTACAAGCAAGTTATTAGACGCGGCTCATGCTTATTTGGCTCGTCCCGGTAGTTCTGTTACTGATAAACGAGTCTCCTAAAAGGGCCTTAAAAAATCAAAATGAGTCACTACCCAGCAGTCCGCAAACTTGACAGGGAAGACTCCGATGCGATAAGAGCTAACCGCGTTCGGTCGCATTCGATTTAATTTCTGAAGCCGCTCCACACGAAGCATAGAAAGCAAAGGAACCTCATGAATCGACGAACTCTTCGCTTGGGTTGTTACCGGACGTTTTTGTGCGCGATGGCCGTGGCCTGCTTGCTGCTGTGCGGATTCGGCGCGGGGCAAATTTCCCGGGCGGCGGACGGCGCGCCTGCGTTCCAGGTGGATGCGTCGTGGCCGCAGCCGCTTCCGAACAAGTGGGCTCTCGGGCAGGTCGCGGGCATTGCGATGGGGCCGCAGGACCATGTGTGGATTCTTCATCGCCCGTCCACACTCGCCAAGGACGAGATTTTTGCGGCGGAGAATCCTCCTTCCGCGGAGTGCTGCATTCCCGCGCCGCCGGTGATCGAATTCGATGCGGCGGGCAAGGTGGTGCGCGCATGGGGCGGGCCAGGCCAGGGATATGATTGGCCGATCCTCGAGCACGGCTTGTTCGTCGACTACAAGGGCAATGTCTGGATCAGCGGCAATGCCGGCAAAGGGTGGGGACGGATTTTGAAGTTCACCCCCGATGGCAAGTTCATTATGTCGATCGGCGAGCCGCTGGCGGCGGGCGAGGAACCGAGCAACAACAGCACAACCCACCTGGGCAACCAGCCCGCGGATATGTTCGTCGATCCGAAAACCAACGATCTCTATCTCGCCGACGGAGACGGCGGAGACCGGCGCGTGATCGTGTTTGACGCCGAAACGGGGGCTTTCCGCAGAATCTGGGGCGGCTATGGCGAGAAGCCGGCCGAGGGCCGGGCCGCGAAATACGATCCCAGCCTGCCGCCTTCGCGATCGTTTTCGGCGGGCGTTCACTGCGTGCTGGTCGGGAATGACGGGCTCGTCTACGTCTGCGACAGAAACGCGGACCGCATCCAGATTTTTCATCCGGATGGGACCTTCGTGAAGGAAGCCTTTGTTTCGCCTAAGACGTTCGGCAACGGAACGGTCTTCGATCTGGCGTTCAGCCCAACCGAAAAATTCATGTACGTCGCTGACGGCGCCAATCAGAAAGTCTGGATCATGCAGCGGGACACGCTCGAGATCGTGGGGTCGTTCGGTCAGCTCGGGCACAGCGCCGGGGAATTCCGCAATCTGCATGAGCTAACGGTGGATTCGAAGGGCAACATCTATACGGCGGAAGTCAGCGAAGGGAAGCGCGTTCAGAAGTTCGTGCTCAAGGGGGCTGGAAGCAAAGTCTCGGCACACAAGGTCGCATCGGGAGCCGGCAGCTAGGAGGGTGCCGCGGCACGCCAGTTGGTGAGGCCCTTTTAGCCCAACATCAGGGCCGGGTGCGGAGCTGGTTCCACCGCCCGCTGGGGAGGCCGAATCTGGACGAAGCGCGCGGTCGAGCGGTCAAGGCTCTCCTGCAGGTTCATCAGGGTCAGCAGCGTGGTCAGGACGCGCTTCTTCATGTCGTCGGACAGCCGGGCGCTGCCCGTGGCGACGTCGGAAAGCTTCAGCGCCGTCGTCTTGATATAGCTCTCAATCTCGCGCCTTCGGGCGATATTCGCGCCTTCCATGGCCGCTTCGCGACGCATAACGCTGCATTCGTTCTCGATCCCCAGAATGTAGTGCTGGACGCAGATCTGCTCGGTCGCGAGCTCGCGCGGAATCGATGCTTTGCATCCCAGAAGGCAGCTCCGAGTGGAATTGGTTGAAGTCATCGCCTAGGTCCCTCTGCCACCCTTGGAAGCACGCGATGTACCAAAAAAGCCTTAGCCCATTTGTGGCAGTCGATGCCCGCGCAGGCCCTTTCTGCCTCCTCGATTTGCTAAGTCGAAGGCAGGCAAAGAGCCGCAAAAGTGGCTACCAGCAGCGGAGCCGGGGACTTCTCGGGGCCAGGGGCAAGCCTCCCTTTAGAGTCCGCATTTCTACTAACTTTCTCGGTTTCTGCTGCTTGGGAGGTGCGGGCGGTCGTGACTTTCCCCATCGTTGTGGAAAAGGCGGATGTTCCGGGTGGCGATCCTGGACTTCGCCGCCGCCCGCTCTTCGCCTGCTGGCGTCCGAAGCGCCGGAGGAGGCTGGGGATAGCCTGTCCCCACAGGGAGCACCCTTCGCCCATCTGTGGAAATCTTTTGCATACATAGGAAAACTTTTTGCGTCACCTCTAAGTTACTAAAAACACGGAATTAGTGGCGACTTTGCAAACATCGCGTGTTTCGCGGCTCGCCCGAGACGGCCCACCTGTCCAGTCGGCGGAGTGCGATTCTTGTGGCGGAATTGGAAACAAACGCGGCTGTGAGGCCGCTTGTCACTAGGCCGGAATGTTATGATTGAACGATTCCTCACCCTTTCAATCTCAGATTCGGGGCATAACACGAGATGCGTATAGAAGACTTCAACGAGCGCCTGAAGCAGGGAATTCTGGTGTGCGATGGCGCCATGGGCTCGCTGCTGTATGACGCGGTGGGCCAGCAGCGTTCGGTTGACGAGCTGAATTCGTCGCATTCGGAGGCGGTTTTTCGAATTCACCAGGCCTACATTGAGGCAGGCGCGCAGCTGATTGAAACGAATACCTTTGGGGCGAACCGCCACAAGCTTGCCACCCTGGGCTTGGAAGAGCGCGTAGCCGAACTGAACCATCGGGGGGTGAAAATCGCACGCGAAGCCCGGGAGGCGGCCAAGCACGAGGTGCTGATCGCCGGCTCTATTGGCCCGGTAGGGATGGTGCGCCAGTTGGAGGAGCTGCCGGCAAACCAGGTTTTGGATATCTTCCGGGAGCAGGCCGGGGCGCTCGAGGAGCGCGGCGTTGATTTATTCATCCTGGAGACTTTCAGCGATGTGGAAGAACTCGTGATCGCCATCGATGCGATCCGATCCTTCTCGCGGTTGCCGGTGGTCGCGCAGATTACCTATTCCGGCGAAGGGACGACGTTCTCGGGGAAGCGGCCGCAGGAAGCCTGGGAGCAGTTGAAGGGAAAGAATATCCAGGCGGTGGGGACCAATTGCACGGTCGGACCGCAATTGCTGCTCCCGGTCGTGCGCGAACTGGCAGCTTGCTCCTCGCTTCCACTCTCGGCCATGCCGAACGCGGGCTTTCCGCAGCGCATCGGCGACCGCACGGTCTATCCAAAATCTTCTCCGGAATACTTTGCGCTGTTTGCCGCGGAAGCGGCCGAATTGGGCGCGCGCATCCTGGGAGGCTGCTGCGGGACAACTCCTGAACACATTCACGCCATGGCCGAGGCGGTGAAGAAACTGCAGCCGGCAAAGTCTGGCGGCGCGAAGGCGGCCGGGAGCACGGTAACGGTGATTGACCGGGAGGAGCGCGTCCGTCGCGTGGCCGCGCGTGAGCCTGAGAGCCGCCTGTGGGGGAATATCCAGGCCGAAAAATTTGTGGTCTCCGTGGAGATTGACCCGCCGAAGGGCGTCACCATCGATCGCATTGTCGAGCAGGTGGGCCGGGTGATGGCATCGGGGCAGGTGGACTCGATCGATATCAATAGCGGAACCCTCGCGCGGGTGGGCATGGACGCGCTGGTGCTTGCGGGGGCGCTCGAGGCGCACGGATTCGAGACCGTGCCGCACCTCACTACACGCGACGCCAATCTGATCGGGCTGCAGGCGATGCTTTTGGGTGCGTGGGCGGTGGGCGGAGTGCGCAACGTGCTGGCGATTACGGGCGATCCGCCTTCCATCGGCGACTACCCGGAGACCAGCGGCGTTTACGAGCTGGATTCGATCGGGCTGGTGAAGGTGCTGGCGCGGCTGAACCAGGGAACCGACTGGGCCGGGAAGAATCTGGGCGGGGCCACCAATTTTACCATCGGCGTTGCGGTGAATCCGGTGGCGGACGATCCGGACGAAGAACTCCGACGCTTCGAGGCGAAGATCGAGGCCGGCGCGCACTTTGCGATGACGCAGCCGATCTTCGATCCCGAGCACTGGCATGCGTTCCTGCAGAAGCTGGGAGGGAAGTGTCCCATCCCGGTGATCGTAGGTCTGTGGCCGCTGACCAGTTACAAGCAGGCGCTGCGCCTGAACAACGAAGTGCCGGGCATCGTGATTCCCAAGCCGGTGCTGGTGGAAATGGAAAAAGCCGGTGAACGGGCGCGCGAGTGCGGTTTCAAGCTCGCTCGAAATATGCTCGATTGGGCGCGCACCGCCCGAAGCTACGGAATCGCCGGGGGCTATCTGATTCCGCCCTTCAAGCGCTATGAAGAGATTCTAGAAATCTTCCAGTAGAAATCTTCGAATAGAAGTTGGCAGTCATTCCGAGCGCGAAGAAGAATCTCTACTGCTTTAGGACGACCGGAGCAATCAGAAAAACCAGAAGCGCTTTTTCCTCTTCGTCCAGGACGCGGCATTCGTGGCCGTGGCCTCGTCGGATATTTCGGGGACATGGGGCAGCGGATTTCCCTCAAAAACAGCCAGGGGATTATCGACCAGAAGGGCCTGGGCTACCTCTTCGCCGCGGGTCTTGGCGAGTTCGTCGAATGCTTCCTTCAGACGCAAAGGCCGCGAGGTGACGTTGTGTGCGTCGCTCGCAAGAAAATGAACGGCTCCGGCATCAAGCCAGTCGTGAGTTACCGCTTGGGCGGCCTTTCCGAATCTGCCGAGCAGCGACTGCGCCGTCACCTGCACGTAGCAACCCTGCTGCAGCCACTTGAACAGGCGCTCGGGTTGGGCGCGGATCAGCGGGTTGCGCTCGGGATGAGTGATGATGGGGTTAATGCCCGCCAACTGAAGTTCGTGCAGCGACTGATCGAGTGCGGGTGGAATCGAGAAATCCGCGAATTCCACCAGCAGGTAGTTTTTCTGGTTGAGGGTAAAGCGCTCCGGATTCAGGCGGATTTCCTGCAGATTTTCAAAGCTGAGGTGAAAGTCGCAGCCGGTACCGAAGATCAGCCGGCCTTCGAACCGGGCCTGCATTTCGTCGCAGCGCTGCCGCACTAAATTGGGAATGAAAGGGTGATTCTGGGTGGCGTGCGGCGTCGCGATGACGTGTGTGACGCCTTCGGCGATCGCCGCCTCCGCCATCTCGCAGGACATTTCAAAGGATTCCGGGCCGTCGTCCATGCCCGGCAGGATGTGGCAGTGAATATCGATCACGGGTAGCCAGAATAGCGCAGCGTCTTCGAGTAGATCAATGAGCCGGAGGTACCGGTGTTGGCAGAAGCACACGCCGCGGAATGCCGAGACGATCGCTGGGATTCGCTCTGCGGGGAATACCGGCTGGAAGGGGATGACGGCAGGTCTCAGATAACAAGCATGTTGCGGTGTTCCGTTGGCTATTTGCGACGGCTGGCGCAGAAGGCTGACAGAAGCGCAAATAGGATGGCAGCCCGTCCGGCGACCCTTGCAATTCTCGCACATCCGGCCAACCCCTTCGTTCAGGCGCATCATGAAACTTGCTATAGTTGCTTTTCTGCTCAATCAGTCCCGCCGCTGTGGGCGGCGAAAATCAAAAATAAACGTGATCGCAATGGAGGCAGGATGCCCGGGGATCGAAAGCCGGAGTTTTTCGCAGGCAAAGACGTCAAGATTGGAATTATCGGCTGCGGCTATGTAGGACTGCCGCTGGCGCTGCGTTTCGCCGATGTGGGCCAGCGCGTCACCGGGTTCGATACGGACCAGGTGAAGGTCGACAAACTGAACGCGGGCGAGTCTTACATCCAGCACATTCCCGCGGCCAAAATTTGCCAGCACGTGAAGGGCAACCGCTTCGACGCGACTACCGACTTCAAGCGCCTGCGCGACATGGACGCCGTGCTCATCTGCGTTCCCACGCCGCTTGATGAACGGCGCGAGCCGGACCTGAGTTACGTGGAGCAGACGGCGCTCTCGATCGCTCCCAATTTGCAGCGGAACCAGCTGATCGTGCTCGAAAGCACCACCTACCCCGGCACCACCGAGGAACTCGTGCTCCCGATTCTCGAAAAAGGCGGCCTCAAGTGCCCGGTGAGCCGCGAGGCGTCCGACATCGCCACCGACTTCTACCTGGCGTTCTCACCCGAACGCGAAGATCCCGGCAACAAGCAGTTTGGCCTGGCGCAGATTCCCAAAGTCGTCGGAGGCACCAACTATCCGAGCGGGCGCGCGGCCGCCGCGATGTACGCGCAGATTGTCTCGAAGGTTGTGCCGGTAAGCTGCACGCAGGCGGCGGAAATGGTAAAGCTCCTCGAGAACATTTTCCGCTGCGTCAACATCGCCCTGGTGAACGAACTCAAGCAGCTTTGCCTGCGGATGAATCTGGACATCTGGGAGATCATCGACGGAGCCGCTACCAAGCCGTTCGGCTTCATGCCGTTTTATCCCGGGCCGGGGCTGGGCGGGCATTGCATCCCCGTCGACCCGTATTACCTTTCCTGGAAAGCGCGCGAGTATGATTTTGTCACGCGGTTCATCGAGCTCGCGGGCGAGATCAACACGGCGATGCCTTATCACGTGGTGGACGCGGTTGCCAGCGCACTCAACGAGCGCCAGAAGAGCCTGAAAGGTTCCAAGGTGCTTTTGATGGGGGTGGCGTACAAGAAGGATGTGGACGATTTGCGCGAGTCGCCTTCCCTGAAACTCCTCGAATTGCTCACGGCGCGCGGCGCGGTGCTCGATTACAACGATCCCTATTTTCCGGCGCTGCATAAAATGCGGCATTACGATTTTTCGAACATGCGCTCGGTGGAAGTCAGCGCGGAGCGGCTGGCCGGCTACGATTGCGTGCTGATCGCGACCGATCATTCGAGCTACGATTACGACGCCATCGTGCGCGGCGCGAAACTCGTGGTGGATACGCGCAACGCGACACGCCGCGTGAAGCAGGATCGCGGCAAGATCGTCAACTGCTGACGCTCGCTTCCCGCGCGCGCGGAGGCGATTTCGCCGCGGAATTCGAGGAAACTGTTTCGGGCGAACAGGGTGTTTACTGTCAGCCATACCTGTCCGGCAGGTCCATTGCACCCGTCATCGGCGAAAGCTAGTTTGGTTCATCATGTCCCCGCGTTTATCGTCTCAAGCCGATAAGCAAGTCCGCCCGTCCGAGGCGGGGGGACGCCGCAGCATGCGCGTTCTGCTCAGCGTGCCGATTCTTGTAAGCGGTAAGAGTTCTGACGGCGCGGAATTCAAGGAAGATGCGCGGACGCTGGTGGTGAACGCTCATGGCGCGCTGATTTCGCTCGATGCCCCGGTTGTGACGGGCCAGCAAGTGACGGTGGCCAACAAATCCACGCAAAAAGCTCAGGAGTGCCGCATTGTCCATCTGGGCAACGGACAGGGCGGCAAGACGCAGGCGGGCATCGAATTCGTGAGTCCCTCCGCGACCTTCTGGCAGATCGACTTCCCACCCGACGACTGGGTCGTTCCCGAGAATTAAATCTCCGGCACAAAAATCAAAGAAAAATTACTTCGCACGCGGCGCTTGGAATTTCCAGCCTCGAGCTTCCAGCATCCAGCCTCTAGTTAGAAAGCTCGGCTCGCACACTGCCGAAGGGAAGCACGGATTGGAACTGCACGGGCGTGCGCGCCGGAGTATTCGCCAGCCAAACCTGGAAATTGATATCTCCCGCCTGCGTGCCGGGCTGCGATAACTTCACGGCGATTCTCGAGGCGGAAAAATTTCCCGCGGCAACCGTAACCGCATCGCTTTTCGCTTCCAGCCGTGCGCTCACCTGGTAAATGTTGTGGCCGTCGTAGAGAGGCGCGCGAAATTCAGGCGTTCGCTGCCAGTCGACGGCGCGCAGCGCGTAGAGAATTCCCACCGGGTCGCGCGTGCCGGGCAGCACCCTCACGTCCAGCCCTGGGGCGCGCGGCGCTTGCCCGACCGGCAGGAAGTGCTGCACGAACTCGTCTTTGCGGCCCAGTTCGCTCAGGTAGCCCTCGTACTGGTGGGTTTCGAGGGTCGCGGCATCGGCGTAGGAATCGAATTCGTCGTCGATGGTGAACAGCGTCCGCACCGGAGTCTGCGTGTGCAGGCTCGCGCGAAAGTGCCAGGTGGTCCATCCGAACAGATTCCGCCGCTCCGGGACGCTCACCTGCAGCGATGCCGCTGTTGCGAACGAGGCCCACGTGACGCGGTAATTCAGTGTTTCCGCCACGTGAAACGGCACCGCCAGCTCTTTCGCGGGTGGGGGCATGCTTTTCGCGGAATTCTTTTGAGTGCTCACGGAATGCTGCTCGATTCGCGGCGCCGCGAAGAGCGATCCAGTGCGAGCGGCTGGCATCGCCAGCCAAAGCAGGACCGCGAAACACCCTGCTAGTATCGCTATTTTCAACGGAGAGAACCGCTCACCCATCGATTCGATTGGACGTCCTGCGGCGCGCAAAGTATTGCGTACGAGGGACATTCGGGTTCCATGATTGTTGATGGCCACCGCCCGCCAAGCTATATTCAAGCGTACCCGAAAGGCGGAGCGCACACCATAGATTCCCGGCGCGTTGCTACGCGATTGTTCCGCGTCCGGTCCTCTCGCTCTCCCAGAAAAGGAATCGACGAATGCGCTATCTGGTTACCGGCGGTGCGGGTTTTATCGGCTCGAATATCGTGGATGAACTGATTCGCCGCGGCCACCAGGTGGTCGTGCTGGACGATCTTTCCACTGGCAAAGAAGAGAATCTGGCGGGGGTCCGCAGCAAGATCGACTTTCGCGCTGGAACCATCACCGATCTGGCTCACGTGCAGTCCGCCTGCAAGGGCGTGGACTACGTGATTCACCTGGCGGCGCGCACATCGGTGCCGAAGTCGGTGAAGGACCCGATCGAATCTAATTTCGTCAATATCGACGGCACTCTGAACGTGCTGGTGGCCGCGCGCGACGCTCAGGCGCGCCGTTTCGTTTTCGCCGCCTCTTCTTCCGCGTACGGAGAAACGCCCACGCTGCCAAAAGTCGAGACCATGCAGCCCGATCCCATTTCACCCTATGGCGTTACGAAATTCGTAGGCGAGCTCTACGCCCAGGTTTTTGGCCGCGTTTACGGGCTCGAAAACGCCTGCCTGCGCTACTTCAATGTTTTCGGCCCGCGCCAGGACCCCACGTCGCAATATTCCGGGGTGCTGTCACGCTTCATGCTGGCGATTATCAAGGGCGAGCCTCCCACCATCTTTGGCGACGGTGAGCAGACGCGCGATTTCACCTACATCGATAACATCGTCGACGTTACTCTCCGCGCCTGCGAGGGCCAGGGAGCTTCCGGAAAAGTGTTCAACGGCGGCACCGGCATCCGGATCAGCCTGAATGAAGTGGTCAAGCTGCTGGGGAAAATCACCGGCAAGAAGATCGAGCCGAAATACGATCCGCCGCGGAACGGCGATATCCGCGATTCCCAGGCCGATATTTCGCTGGCACGCAAGGGATTGGGCTACGAGCCGCTCGTTTATTTCGAGGAAGGGCTCAAGCGCACCTGGGATTGGTATAAGTCCACCTACGCCGCCAGCTGAGGCTCACGCCACCGATTCCCTCCGTTACGAGTTGGCTTGCGGCAGGCGCCCGTGGTTGAGGTAGTCGTGCAGTTCCACCAGTGAATCGACCATCAGGTCGGGGGGCGTGGCGAGCATCCCTTCGACGCCCAGCCCATAGCTCACTCCGCACGCCCAGATGCCCGAATTCCGCGCGGTCTGCACATCGACGTCCGAATCCCCTACCATCATCGTTTCGGGCTGGGAAACCTGCAGATCCCTCCGCAGCACCTCGACCCCGATAGGGTCCGGCTTCTTCCTCTCGAAGCTGTTGCCGCCATACACATAACGGAAATGCTGCGACAGCCCTAGCCCTTCCAGTATCCACGTGCTGAAACGAACGGGTTTGTTCGTCAATACGGCCATAAGGCGGCCTTCCAGAAGCTTCAACCCCTCCCGCACGCCGGGATAGGGGACCGTGTTATCCAGCATATGCTGGCGGTAGTACGACAGAAAATAGGCCAGTCCGGTCGCCGCATCTGCCTCGGTGGCGTTGGGTCCCAGGGCCCGCTGCACCAGCGTCTGCGCGCCGTTGCCCACATACCCGTAGATGGTCTCGTGGGGGAGGGACGGGCGCCCCATGTGGCCTAGCGTGGCATTCACGGACAACGCGAGGTCCAGCTTGGAATCAATCAGCGTGCCATCCAGATCGAAGATCAGGCATCGAATGGGTGGGAGACGGTCTTTGTCTGGATGCATACCGTTTGCGGCACACGAAGGCGCCGGATGACCGTCTAAGTCTAGAGCGCGGGCGGACCTTGGACAAGGTAAACGTCCGCGACACCATCCGTTGCGCAGGGTTACAGATTCATGTATTATCGATGGGTTTTGTATGAAACGAGCCGCCCGTCTGCTGCATCATATAGAAGTGTCAACGGGCGCTGGGCGAGCGGGCACGGGCGGCCAGAACCTGGCGAAGGGTTCTAAGATCGTCTTATTTCATCCGTTTAAAGGCGTCACTTCCATAGCGCGTCGGGGTGTCTCACCTCGGCCCGATTTTTATTTGGGGCATTCTTTCTTAATTTGCGGCACCTCATCAGGGGGAAATTAGCGTGACGGTTGCTCTTGAGGAAAAATACGACCAGGTAAGGCAGCTCATCGCGATGGGCAAGGAGCGCGGCTACCTGCTCTACGATGAGGTCAACGACATTCTGCCGCCCGAGGTTCATTCCTCGGAGGAAATCGACGACCTTCTTTCCACCTTCGAGCGCTATGGCATCGATGTGTATGAGGACCTTTCCAGCGCCAAGGCCGCCCTCGCGGCCTCCGATTCCGCCGAGCCGCTCGAAGTAAAAGACGAGCCCAGCAGTTCCTCGGAAGACGGCGAGCTGGACCTTACGCCGGGAACCCTTGAAAAGACCAACGATCCCGTGCGCATGTACTTGCGCGAGATGGGAACCGTGCCGCTGCTCACGCGCGAAGGCGAAGTGGCCATCGCCAAGCGCATCGAGCGCGGGCAGTTGCTCGTGCTCAAGACGATCACGCGCGCTCCGCTGATCCTGAAGGAACTCCTCCAGGTCGGCGAGGACCTGCGCAACGGCTCGCGGTCTATCAAGGAAATCGTCCAGTTCGACGACGAAGAGCTCACCGAAGAAAAAGTCGAAGCCAAGACGCGCGACACCCTCAAGCAGATCGACAAGGTCGCCAAGCTCTACCTGATCGCCATGAAGCTGGCGGCCAAGCTGCAGAAAATTCCGCGCGCGAAGAAAAAGCCCTATCTGCATGGCCGCTACGAGCTTTCGCGCACCCGCGTGCAGATGTCGCAACTGGTCC
>JBEKTG010000057.1:0-11456 GCA_049516275.1 Candidatus Acidiferrales bacterium | reverse complement strand
TTGCACGCTTTGCAGGAGAGGCACAAGTCGAGCGACTTCTTGACGTGCTCGTCGTTCCAGCCGCCGCGCGTAACTTCACCCTGGAGCATCTCGAATAGCATGTGGGCGCGCCCGCGAGTGGAGTGCTCCTCCTCAAGCGTCACCATGTAGCTGGGGCACATGGTGCCGGCATCCTGTTTGCGGCAGGCCCCGAGTCCCAGGCAGCGGAGGGAAGCTTTCGCAAACGAGCCATCGTCGTCCGGAAACTTGAAATGGGTATGCGGATCGAGCGGCTTGTAATCCGCGCCCAGCCGCAGATTCTCGGTGGGCAGATAGGCGTCGACCACTTTGTGCGGATTCAGGCGGTTCTCGGGGTCCCAGGCAGCCTTGAACTCGGCAAAAGCCTTCGTCAGTTCGGGACCGAACATTTTGGGGAGCAGTGCGCCGCGGGATTGTCCGTCGCCGTGCTCGCCGGAGAGCGAACCGCCGTAGCTGACCACGAGGTCCGCGGCGCGATCGACAAACTCGGAGTAATTGCGAATGCCCTTCTCGCTTTCGAGATCGAAGCTCACCCGCATGTGGATGCAGCCGTGGCCGAAGTGTCCGTAGAAAGCGCCCTGGTAGTCGTACTCATCCATGAGCTTGCGGATATCGCGCAGATATCCGCCCAGCTTTTCGGGCGCGACGGCTGCGTCGTCCCAGCCTTCCCACTCGGCCGGCGCCCCCGGCGCGAAAGCGGCCGCGCGCGGACCTGATTCGCGGATCTGCCACACCGCTCGCGCTTCGGCGTTCGTGTAAGTCCGCGATGAAGGCGGATGGGAAACTTTTTTCAGGCGGTCGATCAGGCGCGCGGAAAGCTGCCGGGCTTCGGCCCCGTCATCGGCGCCGAATTCGACCAGGAGGAACCCGCCGCCCTCAGGCAATAGATCGAGGTTGGGCGCGCGCCTTTTTCTGAGAGCGTCGATGATGCTTCCTTCGAAGCCTTCGAGACCGATGGGCTGGAATTCCAGAATTTCCATCACGTGGTCGGCGGCTTCGAACGCGTCGCGGTAGCCGAGAGCGACAAGGCTGCGGTGCTGCGGGCTGTGGATCAGCTTCACTTTGGCTTCGAGGACGATGGCGCAGGTGCCTTCGGTTCCGACCAGCGCGCGCGCCACGTGAAAGCCGCGCTCGGGGAGGAGTTCGTCGAGGTTGAACCCCGAGACACGGCGTGGGATTTGGGGGAAACGCGCGCGAATCTCCGGCGCGTATGCGTCGCGGATATTTCGCAGCTTCGCGTATATTTCGCCGCGGCGGCCGCCCGCGCGAAGGATGCCATCGAGTTCCGCGTCGCTCGTTACGCCCACGGTCATTTGCGTCCCGTCGGAGAGCAGGATGCTCAGTTCCTCGACGTTGTCGACGGTCTTGCCTCCGAGCAACGAATGCGTTCCGCAGGAATTATTGCCGATCATTCCACCGACGGTGCAGCGGTTGTGCGTGGAGGGATCGGGGGCAAAAGTCAGCTGATGCTTCTCGGCTCGGTCGCGAAGCGTGTCGAGGACAACACCGGGCTGCACCCTCGCGAATTTCCGATCCGGATCGATTTCGAGGATCTCGTTCATGTACTTCGTGAAATCGAGCACTACCGCGACGTTGCAGCATTGCCCGGCCAGGCTCGTACCGGCGCCGCGCGGCAAAATGGGAGCCCCGTACTTTTTGCACGCCGCAACCGCGGCAATCACATCTCCGGCATCGCGCGGTACCACCAGGCCAATCGGAACCTGGCGGTAGTTGGAACCGTCCGTGGCGTAGAGAGCGCGGCTGCCATGATCGAAACGGACTTCCCCGCGCACAGTGCGCTTCAATTCAGCTTCAAGATCGGATGCCAGCGCGAAGGTATCGACGGGCTTGGCGTGGGAACTGAGCGGCAATGGAGCAGGCGGATGCAAAGCTTAGAGAGTGTAATCCATTTATGGAATCCGTCGAAACCTCGCGTGCAACAGTCTCATCTCATGAGCCTGGCTGCCGGTACATTTTTTGCGGCTGGTGAGGCGCTAGGCTGGTAAACTTTGTAGCCGTTGCACCCTCGCGGGAAACGTAGGACTTCGGAGGCCATCAAGTGAACGAAGGGGCAAAACCATTGCCGGGCGTGGAGATATTGGGCGCCCAGGATAAGCAGACGGACGAAATCCTTACGCCGGAGGCCTTGAAATTTGTGGTCGAGCTCGAGCGGCGCTTTGGTCCGCGACGCCGGGAATTGCTGGCTGCGCGAGTAGAGCGCCAGAAGAAGCTCGATGCCGGCGAACGCCCCGATTTTCTGCCGCAGACGGCTGAAATCCGCAACGGCAACTGGAGAGTGGCTCCGCTCCCGGCCGACCTGCTCGACCGCCGCGTGGAAATCACCGGCCCCGTGGACCGCAAGATGATTATCAACGCGCTGAATTCCGGCGCGAGCGTCTTCATGGCCGATTTCGAAGACTCGAACACACCGACGTGGAGCAACCTGATCGACGGCCACATCAATCTGCGCGATGCCGTGCGGCGCACGATTACTTACACCGACCCCACGACGAAAAAGGCTTACCAGCTGAATCCGCAGATTGCCGTTCTGCTTGTACGGCCGCGCGGCTGGCATCTGCCGGAAAAGCATGTGCTCGTCGATGGTCAGGCGATGTCGGGTTCGCTGTTCGATTTCGGGCTCTATTTCTGGCACAACGCGAAGGAACTGCTGGCGAGGGGAACCGGCCCTTATTTTTATCTGCCGAAACTCGAGAGCCATCTCGAAGCGCGCCTGTGGAACGATGTGTTTCTCTATTCGCAGGATGAGCTCGATATCAAGCGCGGGACCATCAAGGCTACCGTCCTGGTGGAGACCATCCTAGCGACTTTCGAAATGGACGAAATTCTCTACGAACTGCGCGAACATTCCTCGGGACTGAACTGCGGACGCTGGGATTACATTTTCAGCTTCATCAAGAAGTTCGCGAACGATCCCGCGGCCGTGCTGCCGGATCGCGGCCGCGTCACGATGACCAGCCACTTCCTGCGCTCCTACAGCAAGCTCGTGATCAAGACCTGCCACCACCGGGAAGTGCATGCCATCGGCGGCATGTCCGCCTACATCCCGAACAAGCGGGATGCGGCCTTGAATCAAACCGCGATGGACCAGGTGCGCGCGGACAAGGAACGCGAGGCCTCCGACGGGCACGATGGCACCTGGGTGGCGCATCCCGGCCTCGTGGGCATTGCGAAAGAAATCTTCGACAAGCACATGCCGCAGCCGAATCAAATCGACCGCAAGCTCGAAGACGTCCACATCACGGCCGCGGATTTACTCGCCGTTCCCCAGGCGGAGATCACCGAAGCCGGCTTGCGCCAGAATATCGCCGTGGGAATTGGGTACCTTGAATCGTGGCTGCGCGGCGTAGGCTGCGTGCCGCTGTTCAATCTGATGGAAGATGCCGCAACCGCCGAAATCAGCCGCGCGCAGCTCTGGCAATGGATTCACCACAAGGCGCACCTGAGCGACGGCCGCGCAATCACCCCGGAACTGTGCCTCCAGATCATCGACGAGGAGCTGGCGAAGTTCCGGCAGGCGGTGGGAGAAGAGCAGTTCCGCGCGGGCCGCTACACCGAGGCCGCGAAGCTGGTTCGCGATCTGATTCAATCCGGTAAATTTATCGAGTTCCTGACGCTGCCAGCCTACGACCAGTTGAAAGAGACCGAGCACGCCTCGGCCTGAAAACAGTTCTGGAGTTTCTCTGCCGAGGCTGGTTATGATCCGGCTGCGGACGAGTTAACAGAGGATTTTCCCCATGCACACCGGGCGTCACTTTCTGCAAATACCCGGCCCCACCAACGTGCCGGATCGTGTGCTCCGGGCGATGGATCGTCCGGTAGTCGATCACCGGAGCGCCGAATTTGCGCAGATGAGCACGGAAGTCCTGGAAGGGCTTCGCCCGATTTTCCAGACTCGCGGACCTGTGGTGATCTACCCCGGCTCGGGCACGGGCGCGTGGGAAGCGGCACTCGTCAATACGCTTTCTCCCGGCGATCGCGTGCTGCTCTTCGAGACCGGACACTTCTCGCAGCAGTGGCGGCAGGTCGCAGAGAAATTCGGCCTGCAAGTGGAGTACGTGCCGGGCAGCTGGCGAAGAGGCGCCGACCCGGCGGAAGCGGAAGCACGGCTCAACGCCGATGGAAACCACGCCATCAGGGCTGTGCTGGTGGTCCACAACGAAACCTCCACCGGCGTGACCAGCCGCATCGCCGAAATCCGCGCCGCCATGAACCGGGCGCGCCATCCGGCGCTCCTGATCGTGGATACGATTTCGTCGCTGGCTTCGATCGAATATCGCCACGACGAATGGGAAGTGGACGTCACGATTGCCGGCTCACAGAAGGGGCTGATGCTCCCTCCCGGCATCAGCTTCAATGCCCTTTCCGATAAAGCCCTGGCTGCGAACAAGACGGCGCGGCTCCCGCGAGCGTATTGGGATTGGCAGGAAATGCTGAAGGCAAACCGCGGTGGATTTTTCCCGTACACTCCCGCAACAAATCTCCTCTATGGATTGCAGGAAGCTCTTCACATGCTGCACGAGGAAGGCTTGCCGAATGTTTTCCAGCGTCACCAGCGCCACGCGGAAGCTACGCGAGCGGCGGTGCGCGCATGGGGACTGGAGATCGTCTGCGAGGAACCGATGGAATATTCGAGTTCCCTTACGGCTGTCTTCACGCCAGACGGTTGCGATGCGGATCGCCTGCGGGAAATCATCCTGGAGCAATTCGATATGTCCCTGGGATCGGGACTGTCCAAACTTGCGGGCAAAGTGTTTCGCATCGGGCATCTCGGCAGTTTCAATGACCTGATGCTGGCAGGAACGCTCGGCGGCGTGGAAATGGGACTGCAACTGGCCGGCGTGCCTCACAAAACAGGGGGAGTGGAGGCAGCTCTTCAGTCCCTGGTAGCGACGCGTCCGCTGCCGGAAGCCGCAGTTCCCATCGGATCCCAGCTCGCCTAAAACGGCGGTTTGGTGATATACCTGCAACATCTGGGGGACGGGAGCAATCGGCGGTTCACAAAAGCGGACGTGCCCGGAGGCGTGGCGTCAGCAAATGGCGACGGTTTCAAGTATCCCGTCGAGAATGGACCGATAAGCCTCTGGTTTGCAGTCTTTTACGGAATGCGCCGATGGCGAATATTGTGCCGGTAATTCACTAGGGCTTTTGCGCCCCGGGGGCAAGAACGTTGTCACTTGGACGAAAATGTTGCGCACTCTTAGCCATCCTGGCGCTCGCTATGCCTCTGCTCGGGGTGGATCAGCCGAACGGCCCGTTGACTGACCAGGACATCCTGCAGATGGTGAAAGCCGGATTCGACGACACCACCATCCTGCGGTACATCCAGGCCAACGATGTGGATTTCGATCTTTCCGTTACTGCTGTTGTAGCCCTGAAGAATGCGGGCGTTAGCCAATCGCTTATCCAGTCCATGCTTTCCATCGAAGTAGCGAAGAAGGAAATGGGTGTGGACGCGGCTCTCGCCGCCATCTCCGCCACCGCCTCCACCGGCCACGACGACGTCCATGTGTTTGCGCTGCTGAATGGAAGGCTGGTGCCGACCGAGCCTGAAACCGTGAAATGGCGTTCGCCCGGCGGCTTGCGCAGCGTGGCGATGTTCGGTTTCGAGCGCGGGCCCATGGTAGGAGCGGTCAGCGGCCCGCACAGCGACCTTGTCACCACGTGGCCTCCGTTGAACATGGTGCCACTCGATATGGCATTTTACGTCCTTACGCCGAAAGGAAGCTCCGCCTCCGACTTCCAACTGCTACATTTCACGGAAAAAAACGACCGTCGCGAATTCCGGACGATCCCGAGCGACCGCGCCCACACCTGGGCCACTCCTGAAAATACCGTTGCCTTTACTCTGGAAGCTGTCGCTTCGAGGGTTTACAAGATCACGCTGCCCAATCTGAATGTGGGCGAGTACGGTCTGCTGACTCCTACCACGCGGGTTAAGGCCACTTCCGGCTCCGAGGGCCAGATCTACACATTCCGGATCGTCGAATAGCCCGTTTAGATCAGGGCGTCCGTTTGTTCCAGCCTCTTGAAGTAGTAATGCCGTAACCTCGCCTTTGCCCTGCCGGCATTCGATAATCTTGCCGCAGTGTTTGCCCGGAACGGGGTGCTCGGATAGAATAACCGTTTTGTATAGAGCCCAAAAATGACGCCGATAATGCTCCACAACACGCTGACGAATCGCATCGAGCCCCTGCAACCGCTCCACGAGGGCGAAGTGCGTATTTATACGTGCGGACCCACGGTGTACGCCTTCGCGCACATCGGTAACTTCCGCACCTTCGTATTCCAGGACGTACTGAGGCGCTTCCTGCATTCGCAGGGCTACCGCGTGCTGCAGGTCATGAACGTCACCGACGTGGACGATCGCATCATCCAGAGCGCCGCCCACGCGGGAGTGGGCATCCGTGAATATACGGAGAAATACATCCGCGCGTTTCTCGAGGACACCGGGGCCCTCAATATCGAAGCTCCGGAAGAACTGGTGCGGGCCACCGACCACATCGAGGACATGGTGGCCCTGATCGAAAAGCTTCAGCAAAAAGGGATGACCTACAACAGCGACGGCTCGATCTATTTCCGTATCGCCAGGTTTCCGGAGTACGGAAAACTCTCCAAGATCGACGTACATGGGATGAAGGCCGGGGCGCGCGTAGACGTGGACCAGTATGAAAAGGATGACGCCCGCGATTTTGCGTTGTGGAAGGCGCCCAAGCCGGGCGAGCATTTCTGGGAGACGCGCATCGGCCCCGGGCGCCCGGGCTGGCACGTGGAGTGCTCCGCCATGGCCATGAAGTATCTCGGCGAAACGCTCGATATCCACACCGGCGGCGTGGACCTCACATTCCCGCATCACGAGAATGAAATCGCGCAAAGTGAAGGTGCGACGGGTCACCCCTTCGTGCGTCACTGGGTGCACGCCGAGCACCTGATCATCGACGGGCAGAAGATGTCCAAGTCCCTCGGCAACTTCTACACGCTGCGGGACCTCTTCGCTAGGGGGCAGAAACCCTCCACGATCCGCTACGCGCTGCTCTCCGTTCCCTATCGCCGCCAGCTCAATTTCACCGAAGACGCCTTGAAAGCGGCGGAAAGCTCCATCGAGCGCCTGCGCAATTTTGTGGTGCGGCTGAAGACCGCGCAATTCCCTCCGGGCTCGGTTCCTGAAATGGTCAAGCGCGTGGAGCAAGCCGAGAAGGATTTTGACACCGGCTTGGCCGATGACGTGAATACCGCCGTTGCTACCGCCGCGGTTTTCGAGCTCGTTCGCGACGTCAACACGGCCATGGATGCCGGCACGTTCCTCCAACAGGACGCCTTGCGAGTCCTCGCCGCCATGGAAAAGTTCGACGCAATCCTCGCGGTGTTGGCCGACGACGATGCCGAGAAGCTCCGCAAGCTGGGCTTCGGGGCTGCCGAGCCGAAGATGACCTCCGCTCAGGTGGAAGCCCTAGTAGAAGAACGGATCGGCGCAAAGCGGCGGCGTGATTTCAAGCGGTCTGACGAGATACGTCAGTTACTTGCAGATTCTGGTATCCTTGTGGAGGATACGAAGGATGGCAGCGTACGCTGGAAGTATAGGTGAGCGCATCGGCGGCACCGCTTCGACTGATTTTCGCCTAGACAGCAATCTCTAAACAAACCGCTCGATTTATACATGCGGCACGCGGCATTCCCGGAGAGGCAAATCCGCATCTAAAAGATGAGATGCTTGGAGTTTCAACGACGCCGGTGACCACCACATTGAACCAGTCCAAGCTGCCCCAGCTTGTCACCAAGCTGCCCGGCCCGAAGGCCAAGGAAATCGTGGAACGCGACCACAAGGTCGTGTCCCCCTCGTATACCCGTGATTATCCACTAGTTGCGAACGTCGGCCGCGGCGCGATGGTCGAGGATGTCGACGGCAACACCTTTCTCGACTTTGCTGCCGGAATCGCCGTTGTAGCCACAGGGCATTGCCACCCGGACGTAGTGGCTGCCATCCAGAAGCAGGCCGCCCACCTGATTCACATGTCCTGTACGGACTTCTACTATCCCGGTATGGTCGATCTGGCCGAGAAGCTCGTTGCCATCACCCCGGGCAAGGATCGCAAGAAGGTTATCTTTGGCAACTCGGGAACAGAAGCAATCGAAGCAGCTATGAAGCTCGCCCGCCACCGTACGAAGCGCGAGAAGTTCATCTCATTTTATGGCTCTTTTCATGGGCGCACGATGGGTGCTCTTTCCCTGACGGCGAGTAAGTCCATCCAGCGCAAGGGTTTCGGGTCACTTGTCCCCGGTGTTTTCCATGCGCATTACCCGAACACGTATCGAGGATCTGCAGGCATTCGCCCCGAACATGCCTCCGAGGACGCTCTGGCTTATATCGAAGACGAGCTCTTCCGCCGCGTTGTGGATCCGAGCGACGTCGCGGGTATCTTCATCGAGCCAATTCAGGGGGAAGGCGGGTACCTTCCCGCGCCGGATGAATTCCTGCTCGGGCTGCAGCGTTTGTGTCGCGAGCACGACATCCTGCTGATTGCCGATGAGGTCCAATCCGGGATGGGACGGACGGGAAGCTGGTGGGCGATTGACCGCTCCGGCGTCGAACCAGACATCCTATGCACGGCGAAGGGGATCGCCTCGGGAATGCCACTAAGCGCCGTGGTTGCGCGCGCAGACGTGATGGACTGGGAACCTGGCGCGCACGCCTCCACATTCGGCGGGAATCCGGTATCGATTGCCGCGTCTCTGGCTACGCTCACTCTGCTCGAGCGGGTTTATATCGCCAACGCCCAGCGCATGGGCGCTTATATCATCCGCCACACGGCGGACTGGCGGAAACGGCACCGTATCGTCGGAGACGTCCGCGGACGCGGCCTGATGGTTGGCGTTGAATTGGTGCATGATCAGGACACGAAGGAAAAGGCGCCCGACCTCCGCAATCGTGTGGTTCAGATGGCCTTCCAGAAGGGCTTGCTGCTTTTGGGAGCCGGAGAAAGCACCATTCGCATCGCCCCACCGCTGATGATCGACGACGAACAGGCCGAATTCGCAGTCGCCACGCTCGATTCCTGCATCACTGCCGTCGAAGGCAAGAGATAGATCTGCAGAGCGGCAGCAAGATACTGGCCGACGGACTGGTTTATGCCGTCGGACCAGCGGTGTTTTGGTGGCACAGCTACTCTTGGCTGTGTCCTCCTGACCGCACAGGCAAGAGTGCCTGTGTCACAAAATCGGCGTGCTTTCAGCGAAGCGGCGCAATCGCAAAGCTTATCCGCTGTTGCGGATGCTCCCATCCCGTCGTAAACTTGTCGGGTTGCAAAGCAGCCACACACCGCTGTAGTTGGGCCTGTAGCTCAGGTGGCTAGAGCGCACCCCTGATAAGGGTGAGGTCGGTAGTTCAAGTCTACCCAGGCCCACCAATCTTTTCTTTCAGTTAGCAGATACCCTTTACCGATCATACATACGGCGCATCGTTTCAAACACCAATCTTGATCGTAGTGCCTGATTAACGCGCGCTCATCGGGGAGGTGAACTGCTACTTTAAATCTCTTAGTGATTCGATGCGGTCAACAGATCGTCACGTTATGCGTGGGCGGAGCTACGGCGGAAGCTCGCGAGTGCAATTGCCTCATCCGTATAAGTGGGAAGGCACTTAATTAAGCCCGTTAACTCCAAGACTTCGCGGACGGATCCCGTGGGATTGAGGATTTTCAGGCTTCCGCCGTCGCGCTTCAGAGTGACAAACGATTGCACCAGAGCACTGATTCCCGAGCTATCCATCCCCGTGACTCCCGCGAGATTGACGAGAACATCGCACGGCGCGCTCTCGGCAAGCTTGCGCAGCTCAGCCCTGAATGAATCGCTGTTGTCGCCGATCACGATGCGGCCCCGCACATCCAGGATCGTAACGGTTCCGGATTTCCGCGCAGAAATCTGTATTCCCATGTCCGCCTCCTCGCGCCTTCTGCAGAACTTTGGGACAACTCTACCGGGCCATTAAGTTCACGCATTATAGCGCCATAACTACTTGTACACTATTACAGATTCGGCTCGGCCAACCGATTGAGACCGCCGCCCTAACCGCTTCCTGGTATCTAATGATTTATGTCCGATATCGCTACCCGCCTACTCCTTCACATGCGCCAACGGAATCTGCGAAAACAATTGCAGATCGATGATCATGTTCAGCCGCCGGTCTAACTGGAAAAATGTCGCCGCCTTCCTTCCCGGCAACACCTGGCTCACGACCGGCACATACTTCAAGCGCAGCGCCTGCGCCTGCCCATCCACCTCCAGCCAGTGCCGCACATAAATCAAGGCGTCTTCATCTGACATCGTTGCCCACATCTCCGCGTACTGCTTCAACAGTGCATACTTCTGGTTGTTCACTTCCTGCAAGTCCTTCACGTAATGGTTGTAGATCGGCCAGAACTTCTCCCCCTGCGCTTCCGAAAGCGACATATTCTGCCCGATCACCTGCATTTTCGTAGCCCGTAGATCTTGGCGCAGCAAAGCAATGTCCTCGTCCGTCACCGTCGGGCTGATGACCCTCTGCACGGTAACTTGTTGCTGCTGCCCCGCTGCCACCGGCGTCTTCGCCTCCCCTGCAGCCATTCCCCCGGCCAACGCGGTCGCCACCACCATGCCCGCAATAAACGCCCCAGCCAATCCCGCCGCTCCCGCTATTTTGCACTTCATAATTTTTCTCCTTATCTGTGATCTCTGTCGCCTTGGCACAAAGAACCGCTGAGAACAGCAAGTCCGGGTGCATGTTAATACAGCCGGGTCGCTAATGGGTGACTAGCAGCATCAAGCGAGAGTCAACGCTCGATAAAGGCGGTACTCGGAAAAGCGAAGCGATTCTTCAAGTAGACGGTTACGAAGGGTTTATGGAGACGCTGGAATGAACACGAAATGAAGCAGGACGGGCTAAGCTGTTCCTGCAGCTCTCGCTTTACGTAGATTCTCTTTGTCCTGTCCAGTGAGCTTCCAGGTGTGATGGACATCATCGGCAAGATGCATGACTTCGATTTCGTCGCCTTTATTCAGCGCCAACCAGAGCTCGTTTTCGCTGAGCAACGGTTTTGCTTCCACTGTCTTTTTGCATTTGTCGCAGACTGCTTGTATGGGCTTCATGTACGCTACGGTACGCTCGCAGTTCAAGCAAGGCAAGCGAAACCTACCCTGTCGCAATTGTCGAGAAGCAGAGCGCCCCGCTTGGAAACACCTCGCAAGACCCAGTCTGGACGCCCGAAGATTACTGCGGATGGACAACTCTGGCAAGGAAGCGGCTCCTTCTAACGAAAAATCCCCCCATGGAGCAAATTCTCGAAATTGCTGAGTTCTAAATGTGATTGCGTCTGCGGGCAGTGCTTTGCCTCTCATTTTGCTGCCACAAAGAGGACGCAGGTTGGTTCGGTTGCGTCGGTGAGAAC
>JBEKTG010000056.1:0-11529 GCA_049516275.1 Candidatus Acidiferrales bacterium | reverse complement strand
CAGAAATCGCCCCAGAAGAAGTGGTAGATCAGTTGCGACGCCTCGTGAAACCGGAAATTCTCGAGAGCGTCGTTCACTTGCGCCGCCACTCCCGCCAGTCGTGAGAAAATCCAGCGGTGAGCGAGCGCTCCCTCGCCGGGCACCCTGTAAGGCGCCTTCGCGCGAATTTCCGGCGCGGCGATTTCTTCGATCTCGATACCCTGCGATTCCACTTTTTCGAGGTTCACAAAAAGGAACCGCGCGGCGTTCCAGATTTTGTTGGCGAACGCGCGGGCGCCGAGAATGCGATCCTCGCTCAGGATAATGTCGGTTCCCGGCGCGGCCATGCTGGCGAGCATGTAACGAAGCGCGTCGGTGCCGAACTTCTGCGTCAGCTCCAGGGGGTCGACGCCGGTGCCCTTGGTCTTGGACATTTTTGCGCCTTCGGCTGTGCGCACCAGCGAATGCAGGTAAAGCCGCCGGAAGGGAATCCGCTGCGCTAGATCGGCGCCGCCGGTGAGATGCAGCCCCATCATGATCATGCGCGCGTCCCAGAAGAACAAAATGTCGTAGCCGCTGATGAGCAGGCTGGTGGGGTAGAACGTGCGCAGGTCTTCGGTGTCGTCCGGCCAGCCGAGCGTCGAAAATGGCCACAGCCCCGAGCTGAACCAGGTGTCGAGCACGTCGGTATCCTGCGTGAGCTTTGCGCCGCCGCACTTCGGGCATGTGGTCGGGACGCTTGCTGCGCGCGCGCGTCCGTCGATCACTTCCACACGCGAATCGAGCGCCGGCACCATTTCCTTGCAATCGGCGCAATGCCAGACGGGAATGCGGTGGCCCCACCAGAGCTGCCGCGAGATGCACCAGTCGCGAATGTTGTCGAGCCAGTTCAGCAGGATGGTTCGCTGGTTGTCGGGCACGACCTCTATCAAATCTTCGCGCACCACTTTTTTCGCGGGCTCCGCCAGAGGAGCCATCTTGCAGAACCATTGCGTGGAAATGCGCGGCTCCACTTCGGATTTGCAGCGGTCGCAGACGCCCACGGCGTGGGTGATGTCCTCGATCTTTTCGAGAAGGCCCAGTTCCTGCAGGTCTTCGACGATGCGCGCGCGCGCCGCGAACCGGTCCAGCCCGGCATATTTGCCTGCAGCCTCGCTCATATGCGCGTCCCCGGTCATCACGTCGATTTCGGGCAGATTGTGGCGCTTGCCGACTTCGAAGTCGTTAGGATCGTGCGCGGGGGTGATCTTCACGACGCCGGTGCCAAACTCGCGGTCCACGTAGGTATCCGCGATCACGGGAATTTCGCGGTCCATGAGCGGAAGCAGGACGGACTTGCCGACCAGCGCCTGATAGCGCTCGTCGTCCGGATGGACGGCCACGGCGGTATCGCCCAGCAGCGTTTCCGGCCGCGTGGTGGCGACAACCAGATATCGAACGCCGCCGGCGGGCGCGCCCACGATCGGATAGCGAATGTGCCACAGCTTGCCGGGTCGTTCGACGTGCACCACTTCCAGGTCGCTGATGGCCGTTTGGCAGCGCGGGCACCAGTTGACCATGTAGCGGCCGCGGTAGATCAGCCCCTCGCGGTAGAGCCGCAGAAACGCCTCGAGCACGGAGCGATAGAGCGCCGGTTCGAGTGTGAACTTCTCGCGTGTCCAATCGCAGGACGCGCCGAGCCGGATCATCTGCTCCTTGATGACGCCGCCGCTCTCCGCCTTCCATTGCCACACGCGCCGCTCGAATTCCTCGCGGCCGAGGTCCTGCCTGCGGATTTTTTCCTTCGCCAGCTGGCGCTCGACCACAAACTGAGTGGCTATTCCGGCGTGGTCCATCCCGGGGAGCCAGAGCGTGCGGTGGCCGCGCATGCGATGCCAGCGGACCAGCATGTCGATCTGCGTATGCTCGAGCATGTGTCCGATATGAATGGAGCCGGTGATATTGGGCGGCGGCAGCGCGATCGAAAACATGGGCCCGTCTCCCGAATTTTCGGCGCGAAACAGCTTCTCGTCGAACCAGGACTTGGCCCAGCGCTCCTCAATCTCCTGCGGCTCGTACGCCTTGGGTATTTCTCGCGGCATTCTTCCCCTGTGTCGTGTGAATTTCGTTGTGAGCCGGAACAATTAATATTAAGCGATATAAGCAATATAAGCGGCGACTGTGGGAGGCGTCAAATACCGAGCGCGTGGGGCTGCTGAGCCAGGCAAGCGCCAGAATCCGGGCGTTGGCGGGAGCGCTAGCGGCCCTTCTTTTCGAGTTCGCTTTGCAGCATATTTTCGACCAGCGGTTTCAGCACGTTCTGGGACAGGAGCTCGCGGATCTGCGGCTCGAGCTTTTCGAGGACCTTCTGCACGATCGTATCGACTGTCGGGGAAGGCGCCGAGTCGTTGTCGTGGGTGCCGGAGGGCTGATGAAAGTCCGGCGGGGGATTCAGGTACGGGATGTGCGCGAGTTGCTCGCGATGCGGCGCGGCCGCTACGGGGGTTGGCCTGCTAAAGTTTGACGACGAGAATTCGAGCACACGATCTTCGTCGCCCTGCACCGGTTCTTCCGGGGCGGCCGCGGATTCGGTGACCGGCTCCTCGGCAACTGGGGCAGGAACGGGCGGTTTCGGCATTGCCGAAAGGAACGAGTATAACGGGGCGACTTCCTGTTCCCGGGCGCCGTAGGTCGAACGGCCGACGGGCACTTCGTCGACGAGCAAAGGTTCAGGTGTCACGTGAACGGCAGGAGGTTCGACGAGCGCAGGGTCCTTAGCCAAAGTCGGTTCGTCGGAGGCTTCTGCGACGAGTTCGCCCGAGACCGCGGCGGCGGATCTATCGACGGTTCCCGAAATCCCAGCCGCGATTTCCTCCGTGGGGAATACGGGTTCGTCAAATACCGGCTCGTCAATGCTCTGCAGTTCTTGCGGCTGTTCTTTGGGTGTTTCTATCTGAACCTGTTTCCAGGCGTCTATCTGAACGGGCGGCGCTACTTCCGCTGTAACGTCCGCAGGCGCGGTTGCCTGGGCTTCCGCCTGAACGTCTGCATGAACTTCGGGCGCGATTTCTGCTCGAATCTCCGGCTCCGAAGAGATCGCCGGGTCCTCGCTTGCGGAGGGCGGTATCGCAAACGCCGGCTGATTCGATTCCGGCTCATCGGCGAAGAAAGGTTCGTCTTCTTCCGTAGCCGCCACCACGGTGGATTCTGCGGCCTGGGGTTCCACCACGTCGTGGGAGGGGATCGTTCCAGTAGCGGCATTCAACTCCTGGCCGGACTCTTCTGTACGCGTCTCGACGCCAGGTTGAACGTTCGCTTCAACGTGCGCCCCAATCTCGACATCGTTCCGAACCTCGGGCTCGCTTGCGATTGACGGTTCCTGGCCGGAAACCGCGGTCTTCTCAAGCTGCGGTTCGCTGGGGGTTTGTTCCTGGTCGGTATTTTTGCGCGCACTGAATATGGAGGTGAACCAGTTGCCCTGCGGCTTCTCTGCCGGCGAAGCCATCAGATCCATCCAGTGGGCGGCCTTCGATGCGAAGCTTGGTTCGGGCTCTGTTTGTGCTTCGACAGCCGGAGCTTCCTGGATTTCCGTTTCGGGCGCTTGCTGCAATGGCTGCGTCGGCGCGGCGTGGTTTTCCACTTCCACTTCGGCTTTCGCAACGAGCGGCCAGGAAATAGACGGTGCCGATTCCGGAGCCTCCTGCGCTACCGCCTCGACCCGTTTCACCGGCTCGGGAATGGGCACATGACGCGGCGGCACATCCGCTTCTGAGGGGAAGCTCGATCCCATATCCTCGTCAGAAGAAAAAGCGGGTCTCCGGGAAGTTTCCTCCGGTATCTCAAATTCCATCGCTGAGCGGCGCCAGTCTTTTGTGGTCGATGCGCCCTCGAATTCTTCCTCGACTTCCTGTCCACCTTCGGCTTTGGGTGCCAGAGGCGCGGCGGGCTCGCCCGCACCTTCCTCATCGAGCGCGCGGCGCCCGCTCCCGAAGCCGTAGGCGAGAGAGGCATCGTCGACGCTGGGTTCCGGATACTCGGGGACGGGTGCCATCTCGACTTTGGCGAGTACAGGGAGGGCTGCCACCGGAGGGGGCGGTGCGGGCGCCGGTTGCTTCACCGCGACGCTTTCAACGGGAAGCTTCGATTGCTTTTCAAGCGCCGCGGTTACCATCGCGATCAGCGGATCGGGAGGAATGAAAGGCTTCTTCAGGACGCCGTCCGCGCCCACGCGGCGCGCTTCTTTTTCATCGAGGGGATCGAAAGCCCCCACGAGCAGAATTACGGGAATATGTGCGAATTTCTCGTCTTTTTTTACCCATTCGCAGAGCTCGTAGCCATTGCGCACAGGCATGAAGATGTCCGCAAGGATCAAGTCCGGGTTCAAGTCCGGCAAGCGGCGCACGGCCGCTTCACCGTTGCCCACGGCGGTGACATCGATGCCGCGATCGTGAAACGCCAGCGCGACCATCTTCTGGATATTGGTGTTGTCGTCCGCGACGAGAATTCTAGGCACTTGGGTTCCCCGAGGGGGCGATTCGACACTTGTACGCGATTACCCGCCCCTTTTGCTATCGATACAGCTAAACATTCCGCGACGATAGCGTCAACCGACCCAAGGTACCGGCGTGCCGGAGTTGTTAGCAGTGGGTAAACAATCGACCTAGAAGGGTATCACCTTGTGTATGCCCTTCTTTTTCTTACTGGTCGATTCGGTCTTGCTGTCGGCCTTGGCGGCTTTCTCCGGAGCCACTGTTACTGGAGCAATTGTTCCGCTGGTGCCGGTGGTTGCCTGCGTAAGGCCGGAAGCCTGGGGTGTCGAGGCAGCCGGCTCGGGGGTAGCGCTTGGCGGAGCGCTCGCTGCCGTCGTGGGCTGAAGGGTAATCGTGGGTGGAGCAGATGGATCGGTCGCTGCCGGAGGGGCATAGGTTTCCGTAGCAGGGGGAGGCGGAGTCGCCGGGGCCGCGTCGCCGCCGGATCCATTGGGAGCTTCGATGATCTGTACCCCCAGGTTGTTCCCGGGTGCGCCCGATGACGAATCGGACCCCACCGGTACCGCTTCCACCGGCGTCCCGGTATCGGCCGCTTCGGCACCCGCACCGGGGTTCGCTGATGGCCGCATCGCCAGCGTGAAGGAGGGGCCCGCAGCGCCCGGCTTCAGCACGTCCGTGGCGGAAACGGCATCGTCGGGCGGCGTCAGGTTGGGCTGGCCGCTGTGGGCTGCCGCTGCCACGTCGGGCATTGATTTCAGCATTTCCATCGGCAAACGCACAAAGGCGTGCTGGGTGTGCTGCTTCTCGTACAGCTGCTCTTTCTTCATCTCCGCCACCGCGCTCGGGTCGGGTGGCGGCACGGGCATGCCCATTGCCGTCAAGCGGGCTTTGGCATCGGGCGCCAGCTTGGAAAGCGGATAATTCGTCAGGATGCGCCGGTAACAATCGCCCGCAAGGTCGGCCCAGTGATTCTTGTCGTCTTCGTTCCTGGAGAATTGCTTGGCGCGCGAATACACGTCGCCCAGCATCCAGAGGGTGCTGTCGCTCTGGCTGAAAAGCGGATAACGCTGGCTCAGGTCCACCAAGCGCGCGGCGGAAGCTGGAAAATCGTTCTTCAAATAGTAATAACGCGCCACGCGGTACTGGCTTGCGGCTAGCACTTCCTGAACGTCGCGCAGCCGCTGCTCGGCCTTGGGAACGAGCGGGCTCTGGGGATACTTCAGCAGAAACGTCTGGAAATCGTCCTCGGCATTGTCCGCCTCGGTGCGATCGCGGTCGGCCTTTTCCATCATCTTGTAATGCGCCATGGCGATCTGCATTTGCGCGTAGGCTGCTTCGTCGAGAAAGGGGAAGAACGTGATGAAGTCCTTATATTCCGAAACGGCTTGGGTGGTGTTGGAGGTGCCGCCTTCGCGGTAGTACGAGTCGGCCACGCCGAGCTTGGCCTTGGCAAGGTACTCGCTGTCCGGATACGTGTTGATCAGAGTCTGAAGCGCCAGACGGCCCTCGATGAACTTGGACTTCTTCAGGTCCACCATCGCCCGGTCGTACAGCACTTTGTCCGGCTCGGCCGAGGGTTCGGCGGGCACGGCTTTGCCCTTGCCGGGAATCTTGTCCTTTTGCACGGTCTGAGGCTTCGGCGAAGACTGTTTTGCGGGCGCCGGCGGAGGAGGCGGGGCCGCTCCGGACGACCCAGTCTGCGCGGAGGGCGTGGAGGAGCCTTGGCCGTAAGCGCTATAGCCGGATGCGCACAGCGAAAAGGCCAGGACTGTTGAGAGGAGCTGATTCTTGCTGAGTATTTTGGGCATGCGGTTTGGCTTAAACCCCGTCTTTAGACCTTTTGACTGATCGCGTTGTTTACCAGCTTGCGCATCTGGCGAGTCGCCTCCACAGGGTTGGATGTGTGGAAGATCGACGTTCCGGCGACAAACGTGTTGGCTCCCGCCTGCGCCAGTTCAGAGACGTTTTCCATGTCCACGCCGCCATCCACTTCAATTCGGAAGGCCGCATTATACCTTGAGCGCCACTGATCGAGCTGGCGGATCTTTTCGAAGGCATGGGGGATGAACTTCTGTCCCCCAAAGCCGGGATTCACGGACATCACCAGCACCGTATCGACCTTATCCAGGACGTCTGCGAGCATCGTCACGGGCGTCGCCGGATTGATCACCGCACCCGCCTCCGCGCCTGCCTCACGGATCATGGTGAGCGCCCGGTCCAGATGCGCGGTCGACTCCTCATGAACCAGCACGCGGTTGGCGCCTGCGCGCACGAACTCGTCGATATACTTCTCCGGCGTGTCGATCATCAGATGCACGTCGAGGGGCAGCCGGGTTGCCTTGCGGAGGCACTCGACCACCGGAATCCCGATGGAAATGTTGGGGACGAAGTGGCCGTCCATCACGTCCACGTGGATCACGTCTGCGCCGCCTTCTTCCACCGCGCGGACTTCCTCGCCGAGCCTGGCAAAGTCGGAAGCCAGGATAGACGGGGCGATCTCGATTCTTGCGTAGGCCATGAAGGCTAAATTCTAGCACAGGGGGTTTGCGGGTTGGGGAAGGCTCTTGTGCCCGGAGGCACCGGGCTCATAGAGCCATGGTTATTGGCTGCGTCATTGGCCGACTTGCAGCGTGATCATTGTATTTGCATCCACGGGATGGCCCCGGCCCGGCGTTTCCGCGACAACGATGTTACCGCTTCCTGATCCGGCAACCACACCCGGCACTGCACCGGGGGCGGAAGGCGGCGCGGCGGGGCTCGCGATCTTGGAGACCTTGAGTCCGGCGGCGTTCAGCTTCGACAAGGCTTCGTTGAGAGGGAGACCTACCAGATCGGGCATCACGTACGTGGCTGGGCGCGGCCCGAGCGAAACCAGAAAATTCTCGTGCGGCGTGGCCGCGTCGGTACTGCCCGGCGCGGGGTCCTGCTGGAGAACGAGGTCCTCCGAAGTGTCCGGCAAGTATACGCTTGAGACTTCCCCCACCTGCATTCCCGACTGCAACAGTTCTACCTTGGCGGCGCGCACGCTTCGGTCATCGATCTGCGGGACGGTTTCCCTCTGCGGCCCAAGGCTCAGTACCACATGCGCGAACTGGCCCTTCTTGACCGTCGTTTGGGGCGGTGGGCTTTGCCTCACCACGGCGTCCTTGGGCAGGGGATTGTAGATGCGGTCTTCGACCTTCATCCCGATGCCGCGCGCCATCAGGGTTTGTTGCGCTTCGCTCGATCGCTTGCCGGTAACGTCCGGCACCTGCACTTCGCGGCCCTGCACGGCGTAACGCATGGCCGTGAGCGCACTCAGAAATGCCACCGATGCGAGAATGAACAGCATCAGGGACATTCGGAACACCCATTGCACGCGTTCGCGTATCGTCATTGTGGTTTCGTACCTTTCGCCAACGAGCCTAGCATCTTTTCGGGATTGGAACGCCGCAAGGTTCCAAGCCTGAAATCGCCTCGCTTGTTTGCGTGGTTCAATGCCGCTCCAGGACGGCGGCGAAAAACCCGTCTGTCGCCTGCTCGCCAGGAAGAGTTCTGAATTGCCCGGAAGCGTCGATTAACTCTGAGGGTTGAACCCCGGGCGCGAGGTATTTTTCGAGCGTTGCGCTTACCGTGGGACCCGCCACGTGCTTGATCGATTCGTTTTCTCGCAACGCCTCCGCGACCACTTCCTCATTCTCGTCCGGCTCGAGCGAACAAGTGGAATACACCAGCCTGCCGCCGGGGGCGAGGCCCTCCAGCGCTCTGCAAAGAATGGCCACCTGCAATTGGTGAAGCTCGGGCAGTTGCTCGGGACGAAGCCGCCAGCGAATCTCCGGATGGCGCGAAAGCGTGCCCGTCCCGGAGCAAGGCGCGTCCACCAGAATGCGGTCGAAACCGCTGCGAAAGGGCAGCGGCTTGGTGGCGTCCACATTCACCAGAGCGACCCGCGCCAGTTTGATGCGCTTGAGCTGTTCGCGCATGGCCCTCAGGCGATGGGGATGCAGATCGGCCGCTACCACCGAGCCTCTGGCTCCCGCGGCGCGCGCGAGAGTCGCCGTCTTTCCGCCGGGTGCGGCGCAAAGATCGAGGACGCGGTCGCCCTCGTGCACGTCGAGCAGGAGCGAAACGGCCTGCGACGCCTCATCCTGAATCGAGATTTGCCCCGCAAGAAATGCCGCGGTTCTCGCCGGGCTCCCTCCGCTCACGGCGAACGCCGAGCGCAAAAGCCGGCCTTCATCCGTCGCCATGCCGGCCTTCTTGAGTTCCGCCAGGACGAGTTCCCGGCCGGAGGGATCGTGCAGCGCGCAGCTCAGGCGAGGCGTGCGATTATTTGCTTCGAGCAAAGCTGTGGTTTTTGGCTCGCCAAAGCGCGCCAGCCAGCGCTCCACCATCCATCGTGGATGCGAATGCAGAATGCTCAGGCGTTCGGCGGCGGGCAGATCCGCCGGAAGGAATCGCGCGGCGGGCGCGTCAGCTTCGGCTGTCAACTTTCGCAGTACCGCGTTTACCAGGGAAGCGGCGGATGCTTTTCGCGCGTGCTTGACGAGCTCTACCGATTCGTTCACCGCCGCGCGTGCCGGGATTCGCTCGAGGAATCTAAGCTGATACAGGCCGATCCGCAACGCGATGGCTACCGCCAGATCGAGCCGTGCGACGGGTTTCTTCAGTTGGCGTTCGAGTAGAAAGTCGAGTAGCCCCCGCCACCGCAGCACGCCCATCGTGAGTTCGGTGGCCAGCGCCGCGTCTTCGTTCTTGATACCGGTTCCCAGCACCGTGTGCAGCACTTCACTGGCGTAGGCGCCTTCGGCTTCCACGCGCCGCAGGGTCTCGAACGCAATTTTCCGCGCTGTGCTAATTGCCAAATTTATCGCCGGGGACGAGCCGCGCGCCGTTTGCGAATTCGCGCGCGGTTACTTTCTTGCGTCCTTCCATTTGTACGGATTCCAATTGTAGCGATGTGCTGTTGCCCGCGGCGACCTGCACTTCACTGCCTTTGATCAGCAGGGCGCCCGGAGCGGCGGTTTCAGACGCTTCTTTCGCAGGCTTTCCCCACACTTGGCACGTCTTGCCGCGAAATGCGGTGAACGCGCCGGGCCAGGGCTGAAAGCCGCGCATGCGGTTGTAAATGTGCTGCGCATCGAGCGACCAGTCGATGCGGCCGTCTTCTTTCTTCAGAGGCGGCGCGAACGTTTTTTGCGAGTCGTCTTGGGGGACGGGAACAAGCGCGCCGCCGGCGATCCCTCGCAGCGTTTCCACCATCAAAGGTGCGCCGCCCTCCGCCAGGCGAGCATAGAGTTCCGGAGACGTCTCATCTGCTGCAATTTCCGTTTCGTATTTCAGCAGCATCGGGCCGGTGTCGAGGCCCGCGTTGATCTGCATGGTCGTGAGGCCCGTGCGCGTTTCGCCATTGGCTATAGCCCAGTGGATGGGAGCCGCGCCACGGTATTTCGGCAGAAGGGAGCCGTGAAGGTTGATCCATCCCAGCCGGGGCAACGCAATGAGCCGCGCGGGGATGATCTGCCCGTAGGCGATAATCACCACCACATCCGGCGCAACGCTCCTGAAATATTCCTGAGCGGCTTCCTCTTTGATTCGTTCCGGCTGATAGACGGGCACTCCCGCTTCGAGCGCGACTTTCTTTACCGGGGAGACCGATATTTCGCCTCCGCGGCCCCGCGGCCGATCCGGCTGCGTGATCACTCCCGCGATTTCAAAATCAGGCTGAGCGATCAGCTGACGCAGGGCAGGCACGGCAAAAGCGGGGGTGCCGCAAAAGACGATTCGCAGCGGCATGGCGATTTACCACTCGCCGGCTTTTTTCATCTTTTTGATCTTGCGCTTGATCATGTCGCGCTTGAGCATGCTGAGGTGGGTGATGAAAAGAACGCCACGGAGATGATCGATTTCATGGCAGAACGCGCGGGCCAGCAGGCCCTCGCCGCGCATCTCAAATTCCTTGCCGCTCGCATCCTGCGCGCGCACCGTCACATACTGCGGGCGCTCGACGTTGCCGCGAAATCCCGGAACCGAAAGGCAGCCTTCCTCTTCGCGCTGGGCTCCCTCCGAGTGAGTGATTTCGGGGTTCGCGAGGACGAGCTTGGCTTCCGCATTTTTGCCGTTGCTTACGTCGATCACCGCGACCCGCACGCCTATGCCGATCTGCGGTGCGGCGAGTCCCACGCCCTGCGCGGCGTACATGGACTCGAACATGTCCTCGACGAGCTTCTGGAGTTCCTCGTCGAATTTTTCCACCGTCTTGGCCGGTGTTTCGAGCACCGGGTCGCCGTATTTAACGATCGGATGAATCATCGCTTCCTTGTTCCTGGGCTTCCTCTGAAATCGCCGAAATTGCCGCCTAAAAATTATCGAGTTGCCGCTGGTAGCCGTCGAAATTCCTGCGCGTCTCGCCCAGGGAATCCCCGCCGAACTTTTCAAGGAATGCCGCCGCCAGTTCGAAGGCGACCATCGCCTCGCCGACCACGCCTCCGGCGGGCACCACGCAAACATCCGAGCGCTCGTAGGCCGCTTTCACCGCTTCCTTGGTGTTCATGTCCGCCGTGAGCAGGGCCCGCCGCAGCGTCGAGATGGGCTTCAGATAGCCGCGGACAATCACGTCCTGCCCGTTGGTGATGCCGCCTTCCAGGCCGCCCGCGCGATTGGAGGAGCGGTCAAAACGCTTGCGCGTATCATCGTAGCGGATTTCGTCCTGCACTTCCGAGCCATAACTTCCGGCGTTCGCGACTCCTGAGCCGATTTCGACGGCCTTTACCGCTTGAATGGACATAACAGCGCGTGCGATCCGCGCGTCGAGCTTTTCGTCCCACTGCGCGTGCGTGCCGAGGCCAACGGGCACGCCGCGGGCCACCACTTCGAAGATTCCGCCCACCGAATCACCCGCACGCAGCACGTGATCGACTTCCGCCTTCATGCGCGCCTCAGTGTCCGGGTCGATGCAGCGCAGCGGCGATTCGAGGTTTTCGCAAACCGCCACGATCTCTTCCCATCGTGCGTCGCGTTCGAGACGCACATGGCCCACAGCCACCGTGTGGCTGAGCACCTCGATGCCGAACTCCCGCAGCAGGCACTTCGCCACCGCGCC
>JBEKTG010000055.1:0-11536 GCA_049516275.1 Candidatus Acidiferrales bacterium | reverse complement strand
GCGAAAAAAGCGAAGAGAACATCCTCAAAGCCATCGAGGTAGTCAAGAAATCGTCAGGCCGCTTTCTCATCGACGTGGTCGAGAGCGAAGCGACGAAACTGGCCGCCTACGTTTCGAGCTATGGCAAACTGGTGGGCTCGGTGACTCCGGCGGGATCGCTTCGCCGCGGCAAAGAAACTATTGGCGACCTGGACTTGCTCCTCACCCTCGCGCCGGGCCGCCATTCCGCCAGCCAGATCGAAGCCCTATCCCAGCACATCCTGGCATACAAAGCGATCGAGCAGGTCCTGGCCCACGGCGAAAATAAGCTGAGCTTTCGCCTCGCGAATAATCTGCAAGTTGACGTGCGCTTGCTCGACCCGGAGAATTACGGCGCCGCGATGGTCTACTTCACCGGATCGAAGGAGCACAACGTCGCCCTCCGCGGCCGCGCCAACGAAATGGGCTGGACGCTCAACGAATACGCCCTAACCACGTTGAAGGGCGGCAAGCCCGTAGCCGGAAAAACCGAAGAGGAAATCTACGCCAAGCTCGGCCTCGATTACGTCGCCCCCGAACTGCGCGAAATGACCGGCGAGATCGAAGCCGCCGAGCAGCATCGTCTCCCGGACCTCATCAAGCTCTCCGACATCCGCGGCGACCTCCAAATGCACACCACCGCCTCCGACGGCAAGAACACCATCGAGCAAATGGGCGAAGCCGCCCGCGACCTCGGATACGAATACATCGCGCTAACCGACCACTCCAAAGCCGTCACCGTAGCCAACGGCATGGACGAAAAGCGCACCCTGGCCCAAATCAAAAAAATCCGCGCCGCCCAGGAACGCGTCCCGGGAATCCGCCTGCTCGCGGGCATCGAAGTCGACATCCTAAAGAACGGCAAGCTGGATCTCGACGACGAAGTCCTAGCCCAGCTCGACGTAGTGGTCGCCTCCATCCACTCCTACATGAAAATGGAACGCGCCGAAATGACCGACCGTATCCTGGCCGCCATCGAAAATCCCTACACGCAAATCGTAGCTCATCCCACGGGCCGCCTCGTGCTGCGCCGCGATCCCTTCGACTACGACATGGAACGCATCTTCGACGCCGCCGCGAAAAACGGCGTGGCCATGGAGTGCAACGCCTATCCCGAGCGCCTCGACCTCAAGGATGTCCACCTGCGCGCCGCCAAACAACGCGGGGCAAAAATCGTAATCTCCACCGATTCGCATCGCGCCAATCAGCTGACCTTCATGCAGTACGGCGTCCGCACCGCCCGCCGCGGCTGGATCGAAAAGAAAGATGTCCTCAACGCGCTACCGCTCGCGGAATTTCTAGCCGCGCTAAGACCCAAGCCGCAAGCAGCCAATAGCGCAACCCCGCGTCCGGCATCTGTTTCTACCCCCACGCCAGCAAAACCGCGCCGCAAAGCCGCGCCATAAATTATCGGAGCCTCCCAATGCCATCCGCAACGAAATACGACGCCATCATAATAGGCTCAGGACAATCCGGCGGCCCCCTCTGCGCCGCCCTCGCCGACCTGGGTTGGACCGTAGCCCAAATCGAAGAGCGTCACCTCGGCGGAACCTGCATCAACACCGGATGCACGCCCACAAAAACCATGGTCCATCGCGCCCAGGTAGCCCACTACGCCCGCAACGCCGATCGCTGGGGAGTGATCGCCCGGGATGTCTCTGTCGATCTCCCGAAGATTCTCGCGCAAAAAGACAAGGTCGTGTTCGCCGCCCGCGACAGCAAGGAAAAGCAGATCGCCAAGCGCCCCCAAATGCATCTCTACCGCAGCCACGCCCGTTTCACGGGCCCGCACCAAATCGCCGTGGATGGGGCCATCCTCGAAAGCGAAAAAATCTTCATCGACACCGGCGCGCGCCCCCGCATCCCCAAAATTCCCGGCATCGAAACGTCCGGCTATCTCACCAACGAAACCATCATGGAACTGCCCGAAGTCCCGGGCCACCTCCTCATCGTAGGCGGCGGCTATATCGGCCTCGAATTCGGCCAGATGTTCGCGCGCTTCGGCTCACAAGTCACGGTCATCGAGGGTGGCGGCCAGATCGTCGCCCACGAAGACCCCGAGATTGCCTCCGAATTGCAGCGCGCGCTGGAAGCCGAAGGCATCAACTTCCTGCTAAACACGAACACCACAGCCGTCGAACGCGCCGGCGAGTCAGTAGTTCTCTCGCTCGAAGTAACCACCGACCTAGCCGGCATAAAAAAGACCAGCTCCGGAGCCGTAACCGGCTCGCACCTGCTAGTAGCCACCGGCCGCACGCCCAACACAGATACCCTAGGCCTGGAAAATGCCGGCATCGCCACCGACGCCCACGGTTTCATCAAGGTAAACGGTAGGCTCGAAACCACCGTCCCCGGCGTCTGGGCCATGGGCGACGTAAAAGGCGGCCCCGCCTTCACCCACATTTCCTACAACGATTACCAGATCATCTACGCCAACCTAATCGAAGCAAAAAATTTCTCCATCGACCACCGCATAGTCCCCTACGCCGTCTACACCGACCCCGAACTCGGCCGCGTAGGCCTAACCGAAAAAGAAGCCCGCGCCCAAGGTTACAAGCTGAAAATAGGCAGTGCCCCCATGACCAAAGTCTCCCGCGCCATAGAGCGCGACGAAACCGCCGGCCTCATGAAGCTAGTAGTAGACGCCACCAACGACCAGGTCCTGGGCGCCGCCATCCTAGCCTCCGAAGGAGGCGAAGTAGTCCACATCCTCTACACCCTAATGCTAGGCAAGCTCCCCTACACCCTGCTAAAAGGCCCCGGCTCCATGTTCATCCATCCCACCCTAACCGAAGGCCTCTTCTTCCTAATGGAAGCCGTCAAGCCAGTAGGCTAGTCGGTAGAGAACCCCTGTCGGATGTGACTGCTGCCCCTGCCAACTCCCGCCTGTCCCGGCGCTGTCGTGGCAGCATACCGGGAAGGCCACTCTGCGTGGCCCTCCCGGCCTGAATGGTCTTCGTTTTTCGATTCACATGGCGGGAGATTCGATGCGATCAGCGGCGCGCTGCAAACTTCCCTTCGCACGGCTCGTGCTTCTCTCTCTCCCAATCAGCGCATCCAGAGACCACTTCCCGGGGCCATTGATCAGCAGGAAGGCGACCGTCATGATCTGCGCGAATTCCGACCGCCCCTCATGCAGAACTGCCCATATTCCAACCTGTGGCGGCGTTGACGGCAGAGGCAAGGGCGATGTTCCGAGATACATCGAAATTTTCGTCGAAAGTATGGCCACGATCATTTCGATGATGAATGGAATCGCAATCAACCGTGTCATCAGTCCGCTAATCAGCAACAACCCCCCGATGATCTCCAGCCATCCGATAAAGCCGGCCGTGAAATGAGGGAATGGCATCCCGAGTTTCGTGAAACGCCCGACTCCCTGATTCACATAGACAAACTTCAATATTCCTTCCCACAGAAAAACCCCACCCGCCATCAGCCTCAATAGCAGCGTGGAATTCGAGCCCGTAGTCGGGGGATTCGTCAGCCAGTCGAAAATATTCTTCATTTTTATATTTCTCCTTTCGTTGAGTTCCGCACACTGGCTATAACTGCGGCCCGCGTGATTTATTCCCACGGCCTCGGGGAATCGATCAAACGAGGGAGTAGGAAAGTTCCATAACCAGGGAATAAATTTGAAGGTCTCCAGTTATACTTATGCGCCGTGTCAGATGAACATCTCTCGGGCGGTTCGTTCGAAGAGCTGGCAATGCCGCTCTTCGATTCGCTCTACAATTTTGCGCGGTGGCTCACCCATGACCGCGAGGAAGCGGAAGACCTCGTGCAGGAGACATACAGCAAGGCGCTCAAAGGGTTCCAGTCGTTCCAGCAGGGAACGAACTTTCGCGCCTGGATGTACCGAATCCTGCGGAACACGTTCTTAACCTCGCGAACGGGCCTCAAGAGCGGGATCACCATTTCGCTGGATTCAGAGGAAGGGGAGTCGGTCGCCCCTGTAACGCCGGAAACGCCCGAATCGCTCTTTTTTGAACGCTCCAATCAGCAGATGCTCCAGGAAGCCATCGAAGAATTGCCGTTAATGTATCGCGAGGTTGTTTTGCTGTGCGATGTAGAGGAAATGTCCTACCAGGAGATTGCGGAGACGCTTTCCATTCCAATCGGAACGGTGATGTCCCGCTTGGCAAGGGCCAGGAATGCGCTCCGCACAGGGCTCAGCAAGAAGCTGCAAGGGGTCAAGAATGGCCTGTGATTCCTGGAGGAGCAGAATCGCGGCATACGCTGACGCGGAACTCTCGTCCACTGAGATGCGTGCCGTGGGCGAGCATCTCCGTGCTTGCACTTCGTGCACCTCGGATTTGCTGGCCCGTGTGCAGCTGAAGCGGGCCGTCAAAAGCGCGGGGAAGCGGTATTCGCCCAGTCTCGCTCTGAGGCAGAGTGTACAGAAAGGGCTGCCGTCGCGAAGCAATGTGGCGTGGATTTGGAACTGGCAGACGAAACTCGCCGCAACTGCTGCGGTCGCGCTTTTCGTTTTTGGGTCCATATACGGATGGTCGTCTTTCGAGCGAAAGAGGACCTTTGCAGAATTAGCGGATCTTCATGTAGCGACCATGGCGAGCTCCACTCCGGTGGATGTCATTTCTACCGACCGGCATACCGTGAAACCGTGGTTTCAGGGGAAGATCCCGTTTACGTTCAATCTCCCCGAGCTGGGCAATACGCCGTTCACACTGGAAGGCGGACGACTCTCTTACCTCGATCAAGCGCCCGGCGCTCAACTGATTTTCAAAATTGGAAACCATCGGATATCCGTCTTCATCTTCCAAAATCGACGGGTCCGCCCTTTCGCGCTCAATGACAGCCGCTCGCGGCGCCTGACGTTCAATGTAGAAACATGGACCGCAGACGATTTGCGCTACTTCGTCATTGGTGACGCCGACGCAAATGACATCCACAAATTGAGCGATTTGTTGAGGCTTGCGGCGGGGTCCTGATGGAAGAGGAGGAACTTGCCTTTAGCTTGTCTCAGCGGGTGCCCCGGCCCTTTGTCTTGTGAGGGTGGGTCTTCGCCTTTCGCTGTCATCCCGAGGAAGCGCAGCGAACCCGTAGCCCCCGCCTTTCAGTAGTCATTCTGAGTGCCGTATCTGCGCGAAGAATCTCTCTTAAGCCTTGTGTCTTTCTTTTTTTTAAGCCTTCGCCTTTTGTTGTCATCCTGAGCCCATACGCGCGAAGCGCGGATGGGTGAGGGACCTGCTTCTTCTTTCGCTTTCAAGTATTGCCGTTTTTCTTGCAATCATTCTGAGCGAATCAAAGAAGCCTTTCCATCGTGCGCCCTTTGAGCGTCCTGGGAGCGCCAATCTCCCGATTGGCGGTGTGTCTTACGACCTTGCACCTATCAGGAGGGAATCCACCGCGGAAGGCTTTACCGTTAGCCAATCTTCGCAGTTAGCACCAGCGCATCGTCGACCGGAGCCGTGTAGTAGCGCGCACGCCTCCCCGTCGCCTGAAATCCATGCTTCTCGTAAAATTCCAGCGCCGCCAAGTTAGAAGCGCGCACTTCGAGAAGCGCGCTTTCGGCATGAAATGCCCCGCCCCACTCGATTGCCGACGTCAGCAACGCCGTCCCCAAGCGCCGCCGCCGCGCATCCGGCTGCACCGCGAGATTCAAGATTTCAATGTCGTTTGCCACCTGCCGCGCAATCAGGAATCCAACCACCTGTCCGCCATCCTCTGCCACCCACCCTGCCATCTCGCCGCGCGCCACGCGTTCGTAATCCCACATACTCCACTGCGCCACCTCCGGACACACCGCCTGAATCGCTAGGATCGCCTCCACATCCCGTGACTCAACGCGCCGAAGCTCCACGTCCTACAGCGCCTTCCACTTCAATTCCGCGTCGGTTCGCCGCACGTAATTCGCCTCCAGCGTCAGCGAATCGCCCACGACTCCGGCGCGCGCCCGCCGCACCGCAAGCAGTCCCACTGCCGGCGCTAGGATGTTTGCCACCACCTCCACCCGAATCCCCCCAGCCCCTTCCACAGTTCCATCCGGTGCGCCCATCGCGCCCGAAAGCGCCTCCGGAGTAGGCGTCACGATCATGAGCGTTTCCTTACCGGCAAGTACCCGCATCTCGGTCACGAAATCCACGGGCGTCATTACAGAATGCTCACCCTGCAGCACCAATTTCGAAGCCGCCACGTCTCCCTCGCGCCGGTAGACCCCGAAGTAAACCTCCCCCCGCCGCGCATCGAACACCGGCACCAGCAGCGGGGAAGCCGAACGCGATCCATCCGCAATAGCCTCCAGCGCGCTCACTCCCGCCACCGGTTTGCTATACACCTCCGCCCAAGCCTTGATCGCCGCAAGCCCCACGCGCAATCCGGTAAATGACCCCGGCCCGCTCGCCACCGCGAACAAATCCACCTGATCGAGCCCCAACCCGAGCTCTTCCAGCAGAAACTCCACCTGCCGGAACATCCGGGAAGAGTAAGTCTCCTCCGTCCACGTGGACACGCTTCCAATCACGCGTTCCTCACGCAGCACGGCGGTGCTTCCGCCAGGGGTGGTTGTATCGACCGCCAGAGTGATCAAGGGAGAACCATTATAGGGCAATTCGAGTGCCAAACCCTGCGAAATCAACCGCTTCCTCCAAATTTTGATCTCCTAGAAAACCATTAGAATCGCTTGACCTTATATTCACATGTGCCTAATATTTAATTAGCTTTTGGGGAAGGGGACCTCGACCTATGATCAGTGAATTCAAGCTAGGCGAAAAGGTTGTCTATCCGAACCATGGTGTTGGGCTTATCGAACAGATCAGCTTTGGTTATGTGAACGGCAAATCGGAACGCTTTTACATGTTGCGGATTGCCTCCAGCGGCCTGAAAGTTATGGTGCCCCAATCGAACGTCGACAATGTGGGACTCAGGCCCGTTATCCGCTCCACACAAGCCGGTGCTGTCCTTTCCTTTTTGGAAAAGGGCCGCTCCGATTCCCACCACGATTGGAAGCATCGCTTCAAGGAAAATTCTGACCGCATGCGCACGGGATCGCTGATGGAGGTCGCCGTCGTTCTTAAGGGCCTCGTCGCGCTCAGCCGTACCAAGCCGCTTTCCTTCCGCGAAAAAAAGATGCTCGATCGTGCCAAACACCTTCTCGTTACCGAACTCGCTACCGTTCGGAACACGACGGAACAGACGGTGGAAACCAATATCGTCCGCGCCCTCGCGAAGGCCAAGCTCCAGATGCCAGAGACTGCTCCTCTTCCCGACTGAGCTCTCAGTCAATCTCACGTTCTCCGCCGGGCACACGCCGCAAGGTTTGTGCCCGGTTCTATTTTGGACCGGCATTTGTTTCATTTCCGCCGCGCCCGCTCAGCGCAAACCACAGCATTCCCGCCGCGAGATACGCCAGGTACACGTAAGGCAGCTTTCCGTAAGGACCCTCCGGTACCGGATATAGATTTCCCACGAGGGCCAGCAGCATCGCCGTGAACGCCAGCCACGGAATGATGCGCGCGCCTGCGTGCAGCACGCCGTGGTCCCGCAGGTAGCGCGGCAGCGCAATGCAAACCAGCCCATACGTCACGATGAAGCCGTACGTCGCAAGCGAGCCCATCCAGCCGTAGACATCGAGACCACTGTCGCCGCGCGCGGCGAGTATCGTAACCGGTAGCACAGCGGCAACACCCGTAAGCAAGAGTGCGCGCTGCGGGGTTTCGTGCCGCGCGTGCGTTTCGCGCAGCGAGCCGTGAGCCAGTCCGTTGTGCGCCATCAGCAGCAGCACGCGCGCGGCGGCCGTGATGCACGCGAGCGTGCCGGCGAAAAGACTGAACAGCACGCCCACATCGATCAGCAGGCCCAGAATCGGGATCCGCGCGATCGCGGCCAGCACGTGCATCGGAGCGTCGCTCGTCCCGAGGTCCTGCCCGGCGATGCGGAACCCCATCACCTCCGTGTAAGCGCACAAAGTGAAAAACGCGCCCCCCAGCAGCGAACTTTGCAGCACCGCGCGCGGAATGGTTTTCAGTGGATTGCGCGCTTCGGCTCCCAACGTGGTAGCGCTCTCGAATCCCACAAAGCTGAAGAGCGCGAGCACCAGCCCGAGCCGCAGTCCGCTCCCGGTCATACCGCGCAGGTGCAGCTGTTCCGTGTCGAGATGCAATCCGTGGCGAAACAGCACCAAGGTCACAACGGCGAGGATCGTCAGAACCGAAGTCACCTCCACCCAAAGCATCAGCCGCGCGGATATTTTTACGTCGTGGCAGGCGATCCAGATGGAAACAGCCGTCACAATCAGCGCCAGAGCTACCGCTGCCCCGGCGTGAGTCCCGGCCTTGTGTGCGAAGACGATCGAATAGTGGTAGAAGCCCCCAATCACGCTCGAAGCCGTCGCCACGTAAGCCAGCAGCAAACTCCACGCCGCAACCGAAGCCACCCACGGCGGCAGAATCATCGAAGCGTAGCTGTACAGCGATCCCGGCGAAGAGGAATAGCGCGCAAACCTTCCGATGCACCAAGCCACCAGCAGAATCGCCACCGTAGCCAGCACGTAAGCCAGCCACGTCCCGTTGCCCGCAAGCGCGCACACCAGCGGTATGGTAGCCGCGGGCGTGGAAGTCGGAGCAATGGTCGAGACCGACTGCGCCAGCGTTTCCAGCGGCGAAAGCGCCTCGCGCCGCAATCCATAATCCTTAGTGGGCGAGCCGCCGGCGTCGTCTTGCACGATGGAAGCAATATCGCCGGATGGGCCGAACTGAGGAGGGCTAGTCATGGGGTAAGATACCCGCAGCTTTCATTTGTCGCAAGCCAGATTCATTCGCCCGATTCTTTCGAAGCCATCTCATAAATGGAAGTCGTCAGGGCACGGCTTCACAGGCCGCGGAAAAACTCAAGCCTTTGCGGGTGCCCGACCCTTCGGCTTTAAGGGTCGGTCTTCGGCCTTTGCTTCTGCCTTTGCCTTTCGCAGTCGCTTTTCGTGTCATCCTGAGCCCATACGCGCGAAGCGCGGATGGGTGAGGGACCTGCTTCTTCTTTCCTTCTCCGTTCTTTGCCCGTCATCCTGAGGAGCGCAGCGACGAAATTCAGCCGCGAAGTAAGACGGCCGCGGTCGTGTTTCCAGCGATATAGTAGACGACACCATGGAATCGAAACCGCGGATACGTGTAAAAATCTGTTGCATCGCCAGCGTCGAGGAAGCCCAGCTGGCGATTGTGCACGGCGCGTCGGCCGTGGGTCTGGTCTCGCGGATGCCCAGCGGTCCGGGCGTCATCGAAGAGGACCTGATCGCGGAAATCGCGGCCGCAGTCCCTCCCGGCGTGGCCAGTTTCCTGCTCACCTCCGAGATCGACGTCCCCGCAATCATCGATCAGCAGCGCCGCACGCGCGTAAACACGCTGCAACTGGTCGACGCGCTGCCGCCAGGCGCGCATCAGCAACTGCGAGAAGCGCTGCCCGGTATCGCCCTGGTCCAGGTAGTGCACGTAGTGGGTGAGCAATCCATAGCCGAGGCCGTAGCTATCGTGCCCCAAGTCGACGCAATCCTGCTCGACTCGGGGAATCCCGCCGCCCCCATCAAAGAACTGGGCGGCACCGGCCGCGTCCACAACTGGGAAATCAGCCGCAGAATCCGCCAAAGCATAAGCTGCCCGCTGTTCGTAGCCGGAGGCCTGCAGCCAGCAAACGTTCGCGAAGCCATCCGCCAAATCGGCCCCTACGCCGTGGACGTCTGCAGCGGCGTCCGCACCAACGGCCATCTCGACGCGATCAAACTCCGCGATTTCTTCCGCGAAGTGGAAGCAGCAAACGACGCTCCTCACTGATCCTTCATAGCCCGCGGTTATCCGACGCTGCGCGTGCAGTTTCCTTTTGCGCCCAGCCTGGATTCGTTGTAGATTTCCCGCCGGCTGAAATCGCAAAAAGGGAGATGGATATGAAAACGGGTTACGCTCTGGCACTGACGGTCTTAACTCTGTCGGTAGCACTACCGGGAAGAGTTTCGGCGCAAGGTCTGCCGACGCAAAAAGTCCTCACGATCGACGTTGCTCAAACCATGGCGCAAGCCGCCATGCTCCAGTGCCGTGCGGAAGGCTACAAGGTCACCGTAACGGTCGTCGACAGCACCAATCTCGTGAAAGCGCTTCTGCGCGACGACGGCGCCGGCATGGCCAGCCTCGAGATCGGCCTCCAGAAGACCAACACCGTGATGCACTGGGGCAGGCCATCCGGCCCCCCGCCCTTCAATCCCGCCGGCACGCCTCCCCCGGCGCTACTCCCGAATTCCACCTACGCCAAAGGCGGTCTCCCAATCAAGGTCGGAGATGATGTAATCGGCGCAATCTCGGTAAGCGGCGCTCACGACGGCGACACCGACGCCGCCTGCGCGCAAGCCGGCCTGACCAAAGTCGCCGACAAGCTGAAGTAACCCGTCCAAGCCGCAACCGCAATGTCTCGCGGGTGCCCGACCCTTCGGTTCTAAGGGTCGGTCTTCGGCCTTTGCTTTTGCCGTTGCCTTTCGCAGTAGCTTTTCGTGTCATCCTGAGCCCATACGCGCGAAGCGCGGATGGGTGAGGGACCTGCTTTTTCTTTCCTTCTCCGTTCTTTGCCCGTCATCCTGAGGAGCGCAGCAACCGGCTCTACGGCTGCGCCTCCCCATCCGGCTGCGCCACAAAAAGCAGCACAATTCCCAGCACCGTGAACATGCGAAACGCCGCATCCTGCCCATTCCAGCTCTTCGACTGCCACATCAAAAACCACTCTGCCCCCACGCTAAGGAACGCCACCAGCCACATCATGAGGCCCAGTGTCAGCGCCGCAATGGCCACGCCCTTCGCCGCGTGAAACGCCGCCGCTCCTCCGCGAAGCGCCTTCGCCATCCGCACAGCGCCCCACCAGCTCAGTATCATCGTCAACGCTTCCCACGCGATGATCGAGAGATAGAAGGCCGTATGCAGCGCAGGCGAGTTGATCGCGCGCCACATCTCGTGATTCCCGGGAAACGTCGAATCCATCATCATCACGTGACGGACGAACTGGTAATTCGAGTCGTAATCGGTAGTATTGCCCAGCACCACCAGCGAGTAGAAGAGCGCCACTCCAAACACCAGCAGCATTTTTGCCGCACGCAACGTCATGGTTTCTCCTGCGACGCAGGAATAAAAGTCGCAAAGTACTCCCGAATCGCGCGAATCGTAGCGTCGTCGTACCCGCGATTAGCCGGCATCTCCGCGTGCCGGTTCTTTTTCTTCGGGTCCCGCACATAAGCCGAAAAATATTCCGGCGACGCCGCCGCCCAAGCCGCCAGCACCAGCCACGGTCGCCCGGACTTCTCCCCGCCCTCGTCGCCCATGTTGTGGCAGCGGAAGCAATTCTGCTCGGCGATGCGGTAACCCGCCTGCACCGCCGCATCCTTCGCGCGAGGCCCGCGCGGCGCAATCGCGCCAAACACCGCCCGCTCGTCGCGAAATTCGATCCGCACCACGCCCCACGGAATCTGCGCCTCGTCGGTATGCGAAAGAACCGTGAACGCCGGCGTGAATTTCGGATGCGAGATCATGTAAGG